>CAZBBS010000044.1:0-23947 GCA_964490145.1 uncultured Enterobacteriaceae bacterium | reverse complement strand
ATCCTGGAATACAAATCCATCATCCGTAAACTGCGTGTCATCCGACCGAACATCAGTATTTCCTCCGACTTCATCGTCGGCTTCCC
Organism: uncultured Enterobacteriaceae bacterium; assembly: GCA_964490145.1. Classification (GTDB taxonomy): domain Bacteria; phylum Pseudomonadota; class Gammaproteobacteria; order Pseudomonadales; family Pseudohongiellaceae; genus Eutrophocola. Next base: position 23,861 of record CAZBBS010000044.1, on the reverse strand, counting down.
CGGTGAAACCGACAAGGACTTCGAGGACACCATGAACCTGATTAACGAGATCGGTTTCGATCACAGTTTCAGTTTCATCTTCAGTGCGCGTCCCGGCACACCTGCCGCTGACCTGCCTGATGATGTCCCCATGGAGGTAAAGAAACAGCGCCTGTCCATTCTGCAGACCCGCATCCTGCAGCATGCCAACAGCATTTCAGAAGCCATGGTCGGCACGATTGAACCGGTACTGGTGACCGGCCCGTCCAAGAAGGATCCGGGTGAACTGCAGGGCCGCACCGAAAACAACCGGGTGGTGAATTTCCGCAGCGATGTACCGAACCTGGTGGGCCAGATCGTCAACATGAAAATCACTGCCGCCCTGCCCAACTCCCTGCGTGGTGAACTGCCCTGAAATGGCTTCTGGTATTTCCCCAGTTATTCATATTTTTCAATGTTTTACGTATTTTGCCGGCGCAATTTTTGATAAAAAATTAATACCAATTACAGTTTCACTTGGTATACTCCCCCCATGTTTATCGCCCCAGGAGGGCAAGTTACACCCTACATGTCCAGTCAATCCCTTTCCCAGCGTTTGCTGCTGGAACCTGAAAATCCTCAACGCCTTGCCAACCTTTGCGGGCGGCTGAACGAACACCTGAAACAGATTGAAAACCGCCTGCTGGTCAAAATCCAGAATCGGGGCAATGAGTTCATGGTCATCGGTCCTGCTGATGCAGTCAAAAGCTCAGTGGGCATACTTCGTGACCTGTATGAGCAGACCGGCTCGGCAGCCTCACTGGCCCCGGATGCCGTCCACATTGCCATCCAGGAAGGTCTCAATTCTTCGCCGCCTCAGGCAAGAGCCATGGATCAGATGGACAACCAGGACAGCAGCGCTGCCCAGGATCAGGACTTCGTTCTGCTACGCACGCCCAAAGCTTCCATCAAACCCCGCGGACGCAACCAGAACAGTTACGTGCGTGACATCGTTCGCCATGACATCAACTTTGGCATCGGCCCGGCGGGCACTGGTAAAACCTATCTGGCGGTAGCCTGCGCGGTGGAAGCCCTGGTCAAGGAACAGATCCAGCGCATCCTGCTGGTGCGCCCGGCCGTGGAGGCTGGTGAAAAACTCGGCTTTCTGCCCGGCGACCTGACCCAGAAGGTCGATCCCTACCTGCGCCCGTTGTACGACGCCCTGTATGAAATGCTCGGCTTCGAACGGGTTGGCCGCCTGATCGAAAAGAATGTTATCGAGGTTGCCCCGCTAGCCTATATGCGAGGTCGCACCCTGAACAACGCCTTCATCATTCTTGATGAAAGCCAGAACACCACCACCTCCCAGATGAAGATGTTCCTGACCCGCATCGGCTTTGGTTCCACGGCGGTTATTACCGGGGATGTTACACAGATCGACCTGCCCCGCGGTGTTGGCAGCGGCCTGGTCCAGGCCAGCAAAATTCTGCAGGGTGTGGACGGAGTCAGCTTCACCTATTTCAAGTCCAACGACGTGGTGCGTCACCCCATCGTCCAGAAAGTGGTTGATGCCTACGACGAACACGATCGCCGGTCCATCACCGAACTCAACAAAGACTCCAGGGACAGCGACCGTTTGCATGAACGTGACCATTGACCTGATGAACGCCTGCCCGGATGCGCAACCGCCTGACCCCGCCCGGTTCCAGATCTGGGCCCAGGCTGCGCTGCATGCCGCAGCCAATGACACGGGTTCCAATCCAGAGAACGAGCAGGAAGTCAGCATACGCATTATTGATACTGCCGAATCGGCCGCGCTGAACGAAACCTGGCGCCATAAACAGGGCCCGACCAACATCCTGTCATTCCCCTTTGAAGGTTTTCAGGGCACCGGCATCAACCTGTTGGGCGACCTGGCCATCTGCGCCCCGCTGGTTTGCCAGGAAGCGCAGGAACAACAGAAATCCGAGGAAGCCCACTGGGCCCACCTGACAGTCCATGGCGTCCTGCACCTGCGTGGTTATGATCACCTGGAACAGGGAGAAGCAGAACACATGGAAAGCCTGGAAATTCATATCCTGGAATCTCTGGGCTATCCCAATCCCTATCTACAGGACGCTACAGGTAATGACTGACGACCAATCAAGCAGCGATTCGGGAAACTCTTCCTGGATCGGTAAACTGACAAGCCTTTTTTCGGAATCCGTCGATGACACCAAGGATCTGGTCAACGTCCTGCGCCAGGCCGAGCAGGACAAGATCATCGACTCTGACGGTCTCAGCATCATTGAAGGCGCCCTCCAGGTCAATGACATGCAGGTGCGGGAAATCATGATCCCCCGCTCCCAGGTGGCCACCATCGATATTACCGACACACCCAAAGAACTTATACCCAAGGTGATTGAAGCGGGTCACTCCCGTTTCCCGGTTATCGGTGAAAGCAAGGACGATGTCGTGGGCATCCTGCTGGCCAAGGACCTGCTGCCACTGGCTCTGGATCCGGACAGCCGCTTCAATCTCAAGGATGTGCTGCGCCCGGCCACCTTTGTCCCCGAATCAAAACGTCTGAATGTTCTGCTCAAGGAGTTCCGGGAAAACAAAAACCACATGGCCATCGTCATTGATGAGTACGGCGGCCTGGGTGGCGTGGTGACCATTGAGGACATCCTGGAACAGATCGTGGGCGAAATCGAAGACGAGTACGATGTCGACGAAGAGGACTTCATCAAACCTTATGACAAGGAAGGTTATACGGTGAAAGCACTGACACCCATCGAGGATTTCAATGCTTTTTTCCATAGCAACCTGCCCGACAATGAGTTCGATACGATCGGCGGTCTGGTCATGCACCAGTTCAGGCATATTCCTGAACGGGATGAAAAGGTGGGCATCGGCCCCTACCTGTTCAAGGTGCTCAATGCCGACAACCGCGCCATACGCCTGCTGCTGGTGACCACTATTTTCGCCAGCGAAAAGACTGACTAAACCATGTCAGGCAGCACGGAAGAGACACCTGCCCTCCCCCGGCCGGACTTCAGCCCGCCACTTTACGGCCGCTGTTTCCTCGCCCTGATTGCAGGGGCTATCGGCCCCCTGGCCTTTGCGCCCAACAATATGTGGCTGTTGGGTTTTGTTTCCGTGATGGGTCAGTATATGGCCTGGAAAAACACGATGCCCAGGCAAGGCAGCATCATCGGCTGGTTTTTTGGAGCCGGTTTTTTCGGTGTGGGTGTGTCCTGGGTCTACGTCAGCATCCATGACTATGGCTATACCTCGGAATTTCTCGCGGGACTGCTGACGGCCCTGTTCGTGGCCGGGCTGGCCCTGTTCTTTGCACTTCAGGGCTGGATTCTGCAGCGTTATTTCAATCGCTCTTTTTATTTGCTCAGTTTTGCCGTCCTCTGGGTGCTGTGCGAATGGCTGCGCGGCTGGCTGTTGACCGGTTTTCCCTGGCTCTACCTGGGGTATCCCCATGCCCATTCCGGCTTCTCCGGGCTTGCCCCGATTTTTGGCGTGCTCAGTCTGAGTCTGGTGGTGGCAATATCAGGTGCCGGTTTGGGTGAAATGTACCTCAACTATCATCGTACCCGCTCCCTGTATTCAGTAGCCCGCACCTACATTCCCACCTCCCTGTTTTTCCTCTGGATTGCCGCTTCCCTGACCAGCAGCATCAACTGGGTCACCCCGAATACGGATTCAGTCATCAACGTGGGTATTGTCCAGGCAAACATCGAGCAGGGTCGAAAATTTGACCAGGCCTTCATCCAGCAAAACCTGGATCAATATGAAACCCTGTCTGCCGGGCTGTGGCGCAATGATGTTGTGTTCTGGCCGGAAACTGCTATCCCTTATATTGCCGATCAGGCGGGGCCCGTACTTGATTATTTTTCCCGTGAGGCCCGGACAGGCAATGCCGCCCTGGTCAGCGGTATTTTTGGGCGCACTGAAGCAGGCCTGCATAACAGCATTATCAGCATCGGCGAGGGAGAAGGCATTTACCACAAACAGAAGTTGGTGCCATTTGGAGAATATGTTCCCCTGCGCGCCCTGCTCGCTTCCCTGCTGCAGCTCTTCGACCTGCCCATGTCTTCCCTTGAAAAAGGACCATCAGGACAGGCACTGCTGACAGCCAACAACCATACCCTAGCCCCCTTCATTTGTTATGAAGTGGTCTACCCGGATTTTGTCAGACGCCAGGCCCGGAATGCAGACTACCTGGTCACCATCAGCAACGACACCTGGTTCGGCGCATCCTGGGGACCGCTCCAGCATCTGGAAATGGCTTCGATGCGCGCGCTGGAAAATGGCCGCTACATGGTGAGAGCCACCAACAATGGCGTATCAGCCATCATCGACGAGAAAGGCAACATCCTGTCCCGTACACCCCAGTTCGAGGCCACCATCCTTGAAGGCGAGATTCAGGTATTTGAAGGCCGTACCCCCTTTTCCCGCTGGGGTTCCTGGCCGGTTTTGATCCTGTGCATCAGTTTGCTGATCCTGCCTTATCGGTGTCCGGTTCAACTGGCACGCCTGATTGCCTATCTGCGCCAGCGAAACGCGTCCTGATCAACAGTAGCAGTCGTGGTATTGGTCCTGCTCTTCCCGGCTGTGCTTAAATACTGACTGCACCTCCTGACTGGAAGCATCAGCCCATGTTTAATCGCCATCTCTTTTTTCCGTTATTGATGTCGCTGCTCATCAGTCCCGGCCTGTCAGGCCAGGAAATGAACATCACGGAATTCCAGCAATGGCTTACCCGGCAAACAGACTACAAGGATGGGTTAAGCATGCTATACGAGATCCTGGGCACCCGCATCAGCGCTCCACCGCCCCGCGGACGCCTTGCAGAGCCCTTTCTGGCCTTGGGACGCTCACTGGACAATACGGTCCCGGTTTTCCATAACGCCATGATGGCCACCCCTGACTGGAACAACGCCACGGCCGCCACCGACCTTTCCACGATCTACCGGTATTATTTCCCGGAGCAAAGCACCTGCCCTGCTCAGACCCTGCCGCTGCCCGCCACCCTTGAAGAGGCCGCCGGGCAAATCCGGACCCTGGCAGCAGATGTCATGCACCGGCAACTACATTTGTTACAGGATGAACAGCTGGCTTTTGTCCGGGCCTTTTACCCTCACATGTCATACCTGTTGCTGAATGCCCCCTGGGGCGGCGGCATTCCGGAATCAGATCTGCCCAATGTGATTCGTTTTTACGACATCCTGGACCTGGTATCGCGGGACAACCTTTTCTGTACGGCGCAAACCTGGGGACAGCTTCTGGCACCCGTCTGGCTGACTAATCTGGAGCAGCTCATGACCGCCAGCCCGGAAGCAGCGAGCAAGACTATCTACCAGGAAATGACACCCTTCGGACTGATCCGGTTTGGTGGCCGCAGCAACAACATCGTGTTGTCCGGAAACATGCTGTTCATAGCCGACCTGGATGGTGATGATATCTATGCCCTGCGCACAGCCGATCCCTGGAGCGGCATTCCCCAGTTCATCGTTGATTTTGGCGGCGATGATATTTATGAATCCCAGGAGCCCGGCGGCTATGCTGCAGGCATTGGCTCCATGGCCTACCTGCTGGACATGGAAGGAGATGACACCTACAAGGCCGAATCCCTGTCCCAGGGCTTTGGCCTGATGGGGGTTGGACTGCTCCTGGATCGTGCCGGAAACGATACGTATAACGGATTTGCCCTGGCCCAGGGCGCCGGCATCCATGGCGCCGGTATGCTCCTGGATAATCAGGGTAATGACCACTACCAGCTCAGGGGGCTGGGCCAGGGACTGGGTATGACACTGGGTCTGGGCATCCTGTCAGACACAAGCGGTGACGATACCTATCTTGCCACCGGTCTCACGCCGACCAATTACGGCACACCCGGTCTGTCTGACACCTGGAGCCAGGGCACCGGGGTCGGTATGCGCTTCATTGCGCCAGGCGGTGTCGGCATACTCGAGGACGGTGACGGCCAGGATGATTATGATGCCGGCTCCTTCTCGCAGGGCGGCGGGTATTTTTACGGTCTTGGCCTGCAGTTTGATGGCGGCAGTCATCCTGACCACTACCTGGGCAGCCGCTACAACTTTGGCTGGGCGGCCCATGCCGGTCTGGGCTACTTTCTGGAGGAAGGTGGCAACGATTATTACAAAACCCGGCAATATGTGGCTTCCGGACTTTCCTGGGATACCAGTGTCGTGTTGTTCGAGGATCTTGCGGGTGACGATTACCACGAAGCCGATGGTTTCAGCCTTGGCGCCTCTGCCCACCGCTCCATCGTCATCTTCCATGATCTGGATGGCAGCGACACCTACCAGGGCAACCTTCCCGCCCTGCCGACCCAGGGTGAACCGAACCTGTCCATCTTTCTCGACGAAGGCAAGGGCAGCAATACTGTCAGGGATCTCCCGGAAACAGCCGCATGCACAGTCAATGATGCATTCGGGCTGGGATTTTTTTTCCAGGTGACTGAATTGAGCCTGAAAGACGTCGCTGCCTGCACATCTTCACCCTCATCCTGACCACGACAGGTCGTACCGGGTCAGGAACACATGCGTGGTCTGGATGATTCTGGCAGTCTCCGTCATCTGTCATTTTTCCAGCGCCGGTATCCCGGGATACAGTTCGCTGTTGTATCGTCTGTCAGGTAAGGGTTCTGAAATTCCGACAGCAGGGGGTTGAATGGTATTTCAAGGGCCAGTGATTCCCGCCGGTTTTCTTCCTGAAGACTTTTTAGCCCGTTGAAGGCATCCTGTATTAATGCATATCTGCTCATCATGATTACGCCTGAAGATGGTTGGGTTGTTCCCCTCTGCCAGACAGCAATGCAATCACAATGCCAGCCTATGAAAAAACACGCAAAAAACATCTTAAATACTTATTTATCAACAGATTAAATACTAAAAATTTTTCGGAAAAATATCCTGATACTTGCCGCCACCAGAATTACAGGTTCAGGTATTGCCGCTGGCGGCAACCTACTGCCACCAGGGGGATAGCCCTTCAGATACCCAGCAGGAGACTGAACAGGGAAATACTCAATACCGACAGGACACATGACAACACAATCGCCGTTGCCGCCAGGTTCTCGCAACAGCGATAGCGGATGGAATAAACATAGACAGAAATACCCACTGGCATGCAAGCCAACAGGACGGCCGTCTGCATCCAGAGGCGGTCCATGGAAAACACGTAGCCGGTCAGCAGCCACACTAGGGCCGGCAACACCAGCAGCTTGATCACGGTGATCACCACCGCCATGGGGATTTCACCGCGGATGTGATAGCGATTAAGCCCGGCACCCAGGGTCATCAACGCAGCTGGAATACCTGCACGACTGACCAGCTCCATCGCCTGCAGCAGCGGGCGGTATATATCAATGCCGGAAAAGTTTACTGCCATGCCCAGCATCAGGCTGCCGCTGATGGGGTTCTTCAACAGTTCCTTTGCCACACGAAACACATGAGCGCCAATGGTCCTGCCTTCCTCACGCTTCAACTCCGCGACGATCGTGCCAAAGGAAAAGATCAGCAGGTTGTGCAAGGCGATCAGCATGAACATGGGCACAAAAGCACCCTCGCCCAGCAACTCAAGGCAGATGGGAATACCCAGGATAGTGACGTTGGGATAGGCACACCCCATCCCGACAACACCCAGCCGTGCCTGGCCTGGCCCGTAACGCAGACGCGCTATCAACATACCCAGCAGGTATATGATCAGCACCGCCAGGTAATAGCCCCAGAGCAGATCCATGTTCATTTCTGATGGCAGTTCTGCCGTCGCTGTCCCGTAAAACAGCATGCAGGGAATGAGAAAATTGAAGGACACCTTTTCCAGCACCCGGATTTCCGTATCGCTGACAATGCCCGTTCGCGCGGACAACCAGGCGACAAAGGCCAGAAAGACGATGGGAAACAGGGCTTCAAAGATAAACATGGGGAACTGCGAAAATAAAAAATGCCGGCTGCATTAAAGCATGCCGGCATTGTTATGCGAAAGTATGGATCAATGTTGAGGTTGCAGTTTAAATGAGAGGCCAGGGACTTTGACAGGTGCGGAGGCGTCCTCGGCAGGGATGCCAAGGTCGAGTGTACATGGATGTACGTCTACGATCTCCGAACCAGTCAAAGTCCCCGGCCTGGTAAAAAAGAGACAAAATTTAAAATTCTCCGTCTCTCCGTTTCATTTGTCCCGCTTCAGGTAATACTGCGTACTGTCTTTCATACTGGCGAACTGCTCAAGCCTGTCGAAACGATCCAGCGCAAGCTTGCCCTGCTCGTTGAACACTATCTCGCCATCCAGTGACGATTTCGCTACACCGGTTTCCTCATCCAGCAGCACCTGCACCAGGGTGAAATCCTTTGAGGTGTTATTGGGTGTTTCCCACAAATAGGGGTTGCGGGTTTTCAGCCCCGGGGCCACCAGAAAATGCATCATCTGCCCGCCAGCGGTTGTTTCCTGCCAGGCGTACTTGATGCGATACCCTGTGGCTGCCGCGGTGAACAGATAACCCCTGGTATCCTGATCCTCCAGCACTGCCAGAAAGGCATTCGTATCGCCATCCTGCTGATACTGACGCCAGGCCTGCTCCACAGCCTGTTGCTGCTGCGGAGCCGACCAGTCGATCAGGGAAATGCGGATGCCGGAGTCGGTTTCATATTTTGCGTCACCGGCTTCTCCGCTCAGGGTCATGATGGCTGCCGCCTGCGCAGACAGGGACAGCAGGGTTGTGACTATCAATACGGCCAGACCTTTAGCGGCTGACAGTGAAATGGGCATAAGCTTCATTGAGAACCTCCTTAAGTGAAGTGTATTGATTGAAAAATCGTTAGCGCATGATCAGGAACAGTATCTGCTCTCCTCGACGCACATTCAGAGCAACGGTACCGGCAAGCCTGCCGAGTACTTCCTGCAGTTCATTTTTGGAGGCGACCGGCTGACGATTCACCGCCGTAATAATGTCACCCTCCTGCAGGCCGTTGCGATAGGCACGGCTGCCTGCTGTCACCGCAGTGACCAGCACTCCCTTCACCTTGCCGTACAGTTCATGGTCTGATGGCAGGTTGTTGAAGTCAGCCCCTTCCATGACAGACGACTCCCCTGCCTTGGCACTGGCCTCAGCTACATCCTGGGCGCCGCCAATTGTCACCTCGACATTACGCCGCTTGTTATCACGAATCAGGCCGATGGTGACTTCTTTTCCGGCACGGGTCAGGCCGATGGTATTGCGAAGATCAGAGGCACCCGTGATGATGTCATCATCCACGGCCACGATAATGTCACCGGGCTCCACACCGGCTTTTTCTGCAGGTGAATCGGGTACGACGCTGGATACCACTGCACCCTCGCTGATTTTCAATGAAAGGGCATCAACCACATCAGGGGTCAGATCAGTGATCTGGACACCGAGCAATCCTCGACGAATCTCGCCAAATTCAAGCAACTGGTCCACCACGGTCATGGCCATATTGATCGGTACTGCAAAGCCGATGCCGACGTTGCCCCCGGCAGGGGAAATGATGGAGGAATTGATCCCCACCAGGTTGCCATTGTAATCCACCAGGGCACCACCAGAGTTTCCGGGGTTGATGGACGCATCGGTCTGGATAAAATCCTCGAAACCGTCACCGTTAATACCGGTAACCCTGCTCAGGGCACTGACAATACCGGTAGTGACGGTCTGCCCGATGCCGAAGGGATTTCCGATAGCTGCCACAAAATCGCCAACCTTCAGTGTATCGGAATCCGACAGGGGAACGGCTGTAAGGCCATCAGCTTCAATCTGGATCAGGGCAATGTCGGTACCCCGGTCACTGCCTATCACTTTCGCCTGCACACGACGGCGGTCTGACAAAAGCACCTCGATCTGCTCCGCGTTATTCACCACATGGTGATTGGTGAGGATGTAACCGTTCTCGGCATCAAAAATCACACCGGAACCGGCACCCTGTACCGGGCGGGACTGGGGCTGGTCTGGCGCATTGAAAAAACGCCGAAAAAAGGGGTCGTTTAACAGCGGATTCTGTTCTACCGCCTGGGTACCGGTGACCGTGATACTGACAACCGCCGGGGTGATGTCCTCAAGCATATCGGCTATGCCGGGACGGGGTGAATTGACTTCCTGTGCAACACTACTGCCAGCCGCAAGGCCAAAAGATAAGAGGCTGGCTAACAGTAACACAGGAAAATAACGTGAGTTGATTTTCATACTGTATCTCCTACATCTTGGATAAATGTACCCTGTTGACAACAAGGGTCCTGAATTTATTCTTCAACAGTGTGAAATAAATAAGAACCCTTGAAAAAATTTCAAGGGTTTGGCTAAGGAGAAAATCAGGAAAAATTTAACGCGGGAGAATCAGGAGAACACTTTGTCGTGGACAAAAATACCGGCGAGCATCGCGACCACAAAGAGACCAATCTCACTCTGCATGCTGTTCAAGGCCACCAGCGAAGGTCCTGGACAGATGCCTGCCAGTCCCCAGCCAATACCAAACAGGACAGCACCACCAACCAGCTTCGGATCAATATCCCGGCGTGAAGGCGCATGAAATGTTATGGCCAGAAAGGGTTTGTGCATCAGCTTTGCCGCCTGAAATCCCGGAACCGCAACGATCAGGGCGCCAAGCATGACAAAAATCAGGGTCGGGTCCCAGTCGCCCAGAACATCGAGAAATCCCAGCACTCGTTGGGGATTCACCATTTCGGATATGCCAAGTCCCAGGCCAAACAATATACCGCTCAGGGCAATGACCAGCAGATTACCAAAGTGAAACTTGTCAGGGGCAGCATGCATCGTCGTCATTACCCCGCTATGGCATTGACCAGCGTGTGCGTGATCATCGCGGCTAGGATGAAGGTCACCGTGGCCACCAGGGAACGGGGAGAAAACCGGGCGATTCCGCAGATACCGTGACCACTGGTGCAGCCACTGCCGGTACGAGTACCAAATCCGACGACCAGTCCGGCGATAAGGTAGAGGTACCACGGTCCGTTAATCTCAACAGGCAATGGCTTGCCCCATAACAAGGGGTACAGCGTGCCACCTAGAATCAGGCTGATGATGAAAACGACCCGCCACAGGGTTTGCCCCTTCTCCGGTTTGACGACACTGCCAACGATGCCGCTGATCCCGGTGATGCGTCCATTACCAAGAAACATCAGCACCACAGCAACACCGATCAGGGTACCGCCAGCCAGCGCATTCAGATAAGGAAAGTTGTTCATCACGGGATTCCTGGAATTTTTTCAAGCCCTGATAATACACCGGGACATCGTCTGCTCTAAGCACGATGTCCCGATAGACAGGATTTTAAAAGAGTAAGGCTTACAGTACTTCCAGAATGGCTTCTGCGGTGCTGATGCCCATCTCACCCGGAGGCTCGATCGCCAGGTGAGTCACGGTGCCATCGTCAACAATCATGGCCAGACGCTTGCAACGAATACCCAGACCAAAACCGCTGCCATCAAGCTCTGTACCCATGGCTTTGGTCAGTGTGGCATTACCGTCAGCCAGCATGGTGATTTTTTCAGCATTCTGCGCCTCGCCCCAGGCACCCATCACAAACGCATCATTAACTGACAGGCAAATGATGCTGTCGGCTTTGGCCAGGATGGAATCCGCATGGACCACATAGCCAGGCAGGTGGGTCATGGAGCAGCCGGGAGTGAACGCACCGGGAACAGCGAACATCACGACTTTCTTGCCATTGAAAAGTTCGTCTGTGGCGACGTCTTTCGGGCCGTCCGCGGTCATGACTTTCAGGGTAACGGAAGGAATCTTGTCTCCAACTTGGATGGTCATTGTTTAGCTCCAAAATAAAAAAATGCAGGAAGACGGATATTAGAACATCATCCGGAAAAGCACTAGGGTACGGCCTGACTTTTTATAAATACGAACGTTAATGTTTCTCATTTGCACCTATATATTGTCAATTAAGGAGCCCCACATATCAGCGGACACCTCCGCCACGCTACTGTACTGCCGTTAACCATATGCCTGAACAATCACGGCGAATTGCCAAGACGTTGATTTCGCTGACGTTTGCCGGCACAACGGGCAGATTGGTCCAGGCGCAGGAAAGCCCACCCTTGCTAATGGCCGCCACGGAAGCAGAACATATCGACGTCACCAGCCTGCACCGGGTGACACCCGTTTCTAGAGGCGCGCATCTCATCTTTTTTCTGGAGTCAGTCCCTGATCAAGGACGATGGCCAGCGCACACGGCTGTTTTGACCTCGATATGGCCAGCCTGCACTTGCACGAACAGGTCGGCGACAATGAAGCTATCGTGACACCGACTGGTATCAACCATAACCTGGTCAGACCTTGGGCGGAAACCTGATACACGGGAATGCTGATGTTACACGTCGATTGCAGCGGCCAGATCGAGACAGGAGCCGGTCACTTGCTGCAGTAAGTGACCGGTTTGGATAAAAGTTTTACCGAAGAGCTGATCAGTGCAATAGCGGCAGCAATAGTTTCACATCTCTAACCGGCGGAGGAATTCCTGCATGATGAGTGAGTAAAGCTCATTGCCAAGGTACTTGTCCTCCACCCCATGATCGATGGAGGGATTGTCATTCACCTCGATGACATAGGCCTTACCCTGTGACTCCTTCACATCCACGCCATAGAAACCATCCCCGATCAGGCGGGTGGCCTTGAGGGCTGCTTCCAGCACGACACGCGGCACTTCAAAGGTCGGCAAGGTATCAAACCCGCCGCTCTGGGCCCGGCTTTCCGCTTTCTTGCCATGACGATAGATTTGCCAGTGGTTTTTCACCATGTAATAACGGCAGGCATACAGGGCCTTGTTGTTGAGCACGCCAATGCGCCAGTCGAAATCGGTGTACAGGAATTCCTGCGCCAGCAGCAAACTGGATTCCTCAAACAGCGGAGCGGTTTTCTCAGTCAACTCATCCAGGGAATTCACCTTGGCCATACCGCGGGAGAACGAGCCGTCCGGAATTTTCACCACAATGGGCAGCCCCAATTCAGCTGCTGCCATTTCCAGCTGAGCCGGATTGTTCTTGTTCAGGATAAGGGTCTTTGGTGCCGGCACCTTTTTGACATTGAACAGGTCAGCCAGGTAAATCTTGTTGGTACAGCGCAGGATGGAGGTCGGGTCATCGATCACCACCATACCCAGGGCTTCCGCCCGTTTGGCAAAACGGTAGGTATGGTGTTCGATGCCGGTGGTCTCGCGAATGAACAGACCGTCGTATTCGGCCAGGCGCATGATCTGGTCAGGATGGATCAGCTCCACGTTGATGCCCAGGTTTTTGCCTGCTTTCACAAACAGCTTGATGGCAGCTTCATCACTGGGCGGCATCTTCTCTTCAGGGTTAACCAGAATGGCCAGGTCGTGCCGGTATTTCTTGCGGTTCTTGCGCAGACGCCACACGTTGCGACTGAAGGCATCCAGTGCTTCGGAAAAGGCGGTTTCCTCTTCTTCGTTAAGGCTGTTGTGATTGACCAGCTGCAGGTCTTCGATCAACCAGTGTTTGTCCACATGACGCAGGGTGATCGACAGCACCGGACAGGGAAAGCGCTCAAACAAGACTCGCGCCAATTCCTGCATGAAAGGTTCCCGGGCCTGGCCGAAATAGGTCTTGAACTGGAGGCTATCAGGGACTTCCTTGTTTTTATAAAGACGGTCCAGGGAGGCGAACAGGTCCTGCACATTGAGCTGATACAACAGCGGCGTGTTGACATCGTTGAGCACTTTGCTGGGCGGTACAACGTTATGACCCCTGGCTTCTGCCAGCAGGGAGCAGTAATAGCCCTGGCCCAGATAGCTGTAATCGCTGCACAGGTTGATCACCCGTACGCGCTGGGAACTCGGCGTATTTAACGCCAGGTAATCCTCAAAGGTAACGACCTGGTCGCTGGGGTAGTACGGCGCCCAGTCCTTGAGAGCGTCAACAACAATCAGAACCTTGGACACGATATGAATCTCCCATAAGGGCTAAAGTAAAAAAGCGCGCGCAGTATGCGCTTTTTCAATCGTGATGCAATCACTTTTGGTTTGTCCGGGCAAGAATTTTGTTGGCAAAATAACTGTTAGTGCTAGACTGCGCGGCTTCGCTGCACCGCAGCCTTGCCATTGCCGGAAACATGCAATGTCTACCAGGAAAACGACCATCATTCGCCCTACCGCTGATACCGACATCCACGCGCTGGTCCAGCTCGAGCAGGCCGCTTTCGATACAGACCGTCTCAGCCAGCGTCGCATGCGCCATTGGGTACAGGCAGACAACCGTATCTTCCTGGTCCTGGAAGACGCCGCCGGCCTCATGGGCTACTGCCTGATCCTGCTGCACAAGGGTACACGCCTGGCCCGCCTGTATTCCATTGCCATCAATAGTGCTGCTCGCGGCAAGGGTTACGGCAAGCTGCTGCTTGCGGCTGCCGAAGAGCAGGCTGCGGAAGACCACGGCCGCCTGTTCATGCGTCTTGAAGTTGCCCGCAATAATGCCGGTGCCATCAAACTCTATGAAAGCATGGGCTATGTGGTGTTCGGTGAATTCGAGGATTACTACGAGGATCACCAGGATGCCCTGCGCATGCAGAAGCGGATACGCTATCTGCCCAAAAACCACCTGAGCCGGAAAACCCCCTGGTACCAGCAGACGACGGAATTCACCTGCGGACCTTCAGCCCTGATGATGGCCATGAAAAGTCTCGGGAAGAAAGCGCCTATGACCCGGGTGGAGGAACTCAACATCTGGCGTGAAGCTACCACCATCTACATGACCACCGGCCATGGCGGATGCCACCCGGTCGGCCTGGGTTTGGCGGCACGGCATCGCGGCTTCAAGGCCAAAGTGCTGATCAACCGCAATGTGCCCCTGTTCCTCGATGGCGTACGTACCGACAAGAAGCGCAAGGTCCTGGAACTGGTGGATGAGGAATTCCATCGCCAGGCGAAAAAAGACAAGGTAAAAATAAAATTTGGTGAAATTCGCCAGACCGACATCGAGGCACACCTGAACAAGGGGGGTGCCGTCATCATCCTCATCAGCACCTGGCGCATGGACGGCAAGAAAGCCCCACACTGGGTCACCATCACCGGCATGGACGACGTATGCTTCTACATGCACGACCCCTCCCCATCCCCCAAGGATTCTCAAACCAGCACGGACTGCCAGCATATTCCGGTGGCCAGGGAAGATTTCGAGAAGATGTCGACGTTCGGCAAGCAGCGGCTGCGGACAGCGGTGCTGATTTCAAGAAAGAAAGCTTGAGCAAGCCTTAGGCAGATGACCCTGCATGGCCAAAAACGCGACCGATATCGTCAACGACGGCATCACAGGAATAGGGTTTTTGAATCAGGTTCTGGCAGTACTCTTCATAAATACCATCATCCATCATCTCACCGGCAAAACCGGACGCATGGAGAACCTTTATCCCCGGCAACAGCTGTTTTGCCTTGTCCGCCAATTCAAAGCCATTCAGGCCACCGGGCATCACCACGTCTGAAAACAAAAGATCTATCTCAGGATGGGACCTGATAATTTCAAGCGCCGCTTCTGCACTTTCAGCGGCTAACACGTTAAATCCACAGGCCTCCAGATTGGCTTTGGTCAGTTGCAGCAATTCCAGTTCATCATCGACCAGTAAAATGGTTTTACAGACAGACAGGATTTCTGCAGACCCGCTGCTAGACGCTGAAACAGCTTCATCACTGTCAGTAACTTTGGGCAGATAAATGCTGACACTCGTCCCTTCACCAATCTCTGAATTGACGAGAATATACCCCCCCGCCCTTTCGACAAACCCGAATACCAGGGACATGCCCAGCCCGGTCCCCTTGCCGAGTTCTTTGGTGGTATAAAACGGCTCAAAGATTCGTTTTTGAGCCGCTTCCGACATGCCCTCGCCATCATCAATCACTGACAACTTGATATAGTCATCTGCCGGAATGGTTTTTGTCCTGAAGGTAAGCGGTGCATCGAGGTGGGCATTCTCTGTTTTAACGACGATACTTCCCTGCTCCAGTATGGCATCACGGGAATTGATGACAAGATTTAGCAGCACATCCTGAAACTCCCCGGCGATAAAGCTGGTTTTCCAGATGGATGGATCCAGCTCATAAGTGACAGCGATCTCTGCTTTCAGGGAATACTGGATCATTTCCATCATGTCGGTTATGACCTGATTTATATCCGACACTGGCGCTTCGTTGGCGCGATGGACGAGCAAATCGGCCCTGTGACTGCATATTCAGCATCACCTTGCAGCAGCACTTCGGGAGGGGATCGTTCGTCGCTCAGTTCCTGCAAGTGGACTTCGAGTCCGGCATCCGCGTAATAGCCCTGGTCAATGGCCGCGTAATACCCTGCAAACTGAAAAGCATGCTTCCATTTTAATTGAAGCGTGATTTGATCGAGGGGTTCCTGGGCAAGGGAAATTACAGGTATAAAAATGCACAAAACGCCAATTTTGCGAAAAATGCCGTTTCTGCTGTATTTCCTGGAGACAGGCAATTCATCAGGTTTACGCAGAGTGGTACCCCAGTTTCAGTCTGGGCGCCTTACTGGACAGAAAAATCCAGGCGGGTCCCTTCAGGGATTTAGGCCTGATTACCGGCGTTAACTGGTCAAAGGAAGTCAGCAGCTTCTGGTTTCTTCCCGGTATCCGGTTTTCACTGGCTTTGCCTGGATTCAATTTTGCCAACCTGGATTTCACCGGTTACATACAACACAGCACTGCTGATAAAAACACGCAAAAATTTTCGGTATTTGATGAATCCTCCAGCTGGATGCTGGATTTCAACTGGGCTTACCCGTTCAAAACAGGAAACCTTGAATGGAGCCTTGAGGGTCACATCGAATATATCGATGGCCGCAGCCAGGTGAATACGTTTGGCAATGCGCACTTGTCTTCCTGGATTCTGGCCCAACCACAACTACGCCTGGACCTGGGTCAGGCATTGGGCGGCAAGAAAGGGAAAATATTTACCGGGATTGAATATCAATACTGGTGGAACAAGCTGGGTGAGAAAGGCACCGATGACAACAAGGCCCAGCTGTTGTTCGTCTGGCGAATTTGAAAAGTTAACGACTCGACTGATCAGAAATCAGGCATACAGATCGTAATCGTCGGCATCCTGTACGGTGACGGTGACGATATCCCCCACTTCCAGACCTTCCGG
Source organism: uncultured Enterobacteriaceae bacterium (assembly GCA_964490145.1). Lineage (GTDB taxonomy): Bacteria > Pseudomonadota > Gammaproteobacteria > Pseudomonadales > Pseudohongiellaceae > Eutrophocola. Next base: position 6,735 of record CAZBBS010000044.1, on the reverse strand, counting down.
ATCACTGACATAGACCAGACCATCTATCTCGGGGGCATCAGCCTTGCTGCGGCCGACGGCGTGCTCGGGAGTAATGTCGTCAATCAGCACATCGATTTCCCTGCCGATTTTCTGCTGCAGCCGGTTGGCACTGATCTCCTGCTGTACTTCCATGAAGCGTTCCCAGCGTTCCTGTTTTACCTCTTCCGGCACCTGGCCGGGCAACGCATTGGCAGCGGCGCCATCCACAGGGGAATACTGGAAGCAGCCTACGCGATCCAGCTGTGCTTCGCCGAGAAAATCCAGCAGTTCTTCAAAGTCATCATCGGTTTCACCCGGGAAGCCGACAATGAAGGTACTGCGCAAGGTCAGATCGGGGCAGATCTCGCGCCATGCCTTTATCTGCTTCAGGGTGTTCTCACTGGCTGCCGGACGTTTCATGGCTTTGAGAATACGGGTGGAGGAATGTTGGAACGGAATATCCAGATACGGCAGGATCTTGCCCTCGGCCATCAGGGGGATGACCTTTTCCACGTGGGGATAGGGATACACATAATGCAGGCGTACCCACACACCCAGTTCACTCAGCGCCTCGCATAACCCCTGCATGCTGCCCTTCACGGGACGGCCCTGCCAGAAACCGGTCAGGTATTTCTTGTCCACGCCATAGGCGCTGGTGTCCTGGGAGATCACCAGCAGTTCGCGCACGCCTGAATTGACCAGGCGTTCGGCTTCGTCGAGTACTTCGCCTACCGGCCGACTGACCAGATCGCCCCGCAATGACGGAATGATACAGAACGAACAGCGGTGGTTGCAGCCTTCGGAAATCTTGAGGTACGAATAATGTCGGGGGGTCAGTTTGATGCCCTGGGGAGGCACCAAGTCCTGGAATGGATCATGGGTCATTTTTGGCACCGGGATGACTTCGTGCACGGCACCAACCACCGCTTCATAAGCCTGCGGTCCGGTGACACTGAGCACCTGGGGATGCACGCGGGTGATCGCTTCGGCATCCTTGCCCATACAGCCGGTGACAATCACGCGGCCATTGGCACTGATGGCCTCGCCGATGGCATCCAGGGATTCCTGCTTGGCACTGTCGATGAAGCCGCAGGTGTTCACCACCACCACATCAGCTTCTTCGTAACTCGGGACAATGTCGTACCCTTCCAGGCGCAGTTGGGTAAGGATGCGCTCGGAGTCCACCAGGGCCTTTGGACAGCCGAGGGATACAAAACCGACGCGTTTGCTGGGTGATTCGCTCATGATGCCTGATTATGCCACGGTGAGATGAAAGAGGCGCGAATTCTAGTCATGTGCCCTGCCACTGTCCACCCTGCCCGGGACTGACGACACCGACCCGGCTTTCTTCAAGCCCCTTGAAAACGAAAACGGGGAGCATGAAAACTCCCCGTGATGTTTGCAGTACCGGGCTGAACTTACATCACACACACCATGCGGATACGGACCCGTTCAGTTCCCTTGAGACTTTCTGTGTTACTGACAGTGATCTGCCAGGTACTTTCATCCAGCGGCATGGTGGCCAGGACATTCAGACTCGTGCGCGTATCAATATTCGCGATCTCATATCCGCCCCCCGCAATCTGAAAACCGCTTGGACATGACTCTTCGAACTGCCGCGGTGCGGTCCCCCGCGGCACGGTCAGGAATGACGACACTCTGACCACCGACGACACACTAGTGGATGCAGTACTGCCACCCAGCTCACACAGAAAACCGCCATCAGGATAAATCACACGCAGGGATGAGCCGGCAAGGCAGGCTCCATCCAGAATATCCTGTTTACCGGCCAACTCGCCGTCCAGCAGCTCCAGCTCGGCCAAAAGATTGGCAATGGCATCAGCATTGGAGGCGACACCTGCATCCAGGTTGTCGAGATCGGTTGTTAATGTATCCATGGTGGATTGCAGCGCAGCAACATCCGCCTGAAGCTCATCAAAGCTCAGGGACAGACCGGCGAGTTCATCCAGTGAGGCATTGGCGGCATCAATCTGTTCCTGCAGTGACTGCAATGCCGCATCACGAATAGCGGCATTGGCTTCGTCCGCCGCAATACGCGCGGCCTCTTCTGACGTAATGGCATCCTGCACATCCTGGAACGGTTTGCCGTTGTCAGCGCCCTTGCTGCCACCCTGGGCAAAAGTGGAAAAGCATACGGTCATTAGCAGGCCCGCCAGCAGCATGGCAGCCAAATTTCTGGGTTCGGTAAAAATATTCATGTCAGACCTCGTGTCCTTGTCTTTTCTTTGTTGGTTTTTGCATGTGAGGCGTCTTAATAGCCACCGCCACTGGGCCTGATACTAGGGACAGACATCCCCGGATTATGTGATGGTGTTAATAAAAAAGGGGTTTGACAGACAGCAGATACAGGACAGCCGCCCGTTTTGTGATGCACATCATAGGAATCCACCGCTTCCAACAGTTCTCCCGGGACCGGTAACAATTGCACCCGGCAACACCAAACAGTACATTTGGTGCCTGCTGGATCGTGAATTTGCCATGGAGCCTGATATGCGCACCCTGAAAATATCCCTGCTCAGTCTTTCCCTGCTTGCCGGAAGCGGCCAGTTGCAGGCCCAGGACAACAGCATTGATCCCTACACCTGGGACCTGAACGCCATCTATCCTTCCGTTGAAGCCTGGGAAGCTGAACGCCAACGCCTGCTGGACCTGATCGACGGCATCGAAGCTTTCCGTGGCACCATGGGCAAGGATGCGGACTCCCTGTATGCGGCCCAACGCTATGTGTCGGATGTCTACAAGGAAGTCCTGCGTGTGTATTCCTATGCCAGCATGCAGCAGGATGAAGACCTGCGCGTGACCGACACCCAGGAACGCAACCAGCTGGCCGAAGGCCTGTTTGCCCGCCTGAGTCAGGCAACCGCCTGGATGGATCCTGAACTGGTCAGCATTGGCGGCGATCGCATTCAAAGCTTTATCGACGACAACGAAGAGCTGGCTCCCTTTGCCTTCATGCTGGAAAACACCCTCCGCCGCGCCGAACATACCCTCGGGGACGAGGCGGAACAGGCCCTGAGTTATTTTTCCCAGTCCTATGACGCGCCATCCAACATCTATTCCCTGATCGCCAACTCCGACATCCCCTGGCCCACCATCACCCTGAGCAACGGAGCCGAAGCAAGGCTGGACTCCCAGGGCTATAGTGCCTGGCGCAGCAGTGAAAATCGCGATGATCGCAAAGCCACCTTTGATGCCTACTGGACCAAGTGGTCAGAGTACAACTCCAGTGTCGGCATGGTGCTCAATGCCCACGTACAGATGCAGGTGGCGGCTGCCCGTGCCCGGAAATACGACAGCGTGCTGGAACGGGAACTGTTCAACGACAACCTGCCGCCGGCGGTGTATCACACCCTGGTGGACGAGGTGAACAAGGCCCTGCCCACCCTGCACCGCTACTTCAAACTGCGCGGGCGCATGCTGGGGGTGGAACAGATGCATTACTATGACATCTACCCCCCACTGGTTTCCCTGGATAAGGTGTTCAATATCGAAGACACCAAGCGCATCACCCTGGATGCCATGTCCATGCTCGGTGATGACTGGGTGGATATGCAGCGCGAAGGCATCAACCAACGCTGGATGCATGTCTATCCCCAGCAGGGCAAACGCTCAGGGGCCTACATGAACGGGTCGGTATATGACCTGAATCCCTTCCTGCTGCTCAACCACAATGACGATTACGATTCCCTGTCCACCTTCGCCCACGAATGGGGCCATGCCATGCACACGCTCTATGCACGGCAGAGCCAACCCTTCGAAACGGCTGACTATGCCACCTTCATCGCCGAAATTCCGTCCACCTCCCTGGAGTTGATTCTTGGGGAGTACATGGTGAATAACACGGATGATATCGACGAGAAGCTGTTCTATCTCGGCCAGGACCTGGAGAACATGCGCGGCACCTTCTTCCGCCAGACCATGTTTGCCGAGTTCGAACTGGCCCTGTATGAGGCGGTGGAAAACGGCGAGGCCCTGACCGGCTCCCGTATCACGGAAATGTATGCTGACATCGTTAGGCGCTATCACGGCCACGACGAGGGCGTGGTGATCGTTGATGATCTGTACACCAACGAATGGATGTTTGTCCCCCACTTCTACTACAACATGTATGTGTTCCAGTACGCCACATCGCAAACAGCCGGCACAGCGTTGTACGCCAAAATGCTGGCAGACCGTGAGAGCGGCGTGGAAAACTACAAGAACCTGCTGCGTGCTGGCGGCTCCGATTATCCTTACGAGTTGCTCAAAGCCGCGGGTGTGGACATGGCCACCCCGGAACCCTACCGGGCGGTGGTGGCGCGTATGGATGCCATCATGGATGAGATGGAACGCCTGCTGGATGAAAAGGAAGGCCGCTGATCCATGAAACTGGAAAAGCTCAATACCTGGCTCACCTTTGCCGGCAATATTGCCATACTGCTGGGACTCGTGGCCGTGGCAATCGAGATCAATGACAATACCCGTGCCATGCGTGCACAGGAACTCGGTGCACTGGAGGAAATGGACCAGAACCTGCAGATCGCTGCCCTGGACCAGCAATTCATGCGTGTCTGGGCAAAGTCACTGACCGAACCTGAAAGAATGAACCTGGATGAAATCCTGGTCGCCACGGAATTCATCGTGATATTCCTGAACAATCTCGAAAGGGCTCAATCGGCTTATCTTGCAGGTGTCATCACCGAAGATGACTGGCATGAACGCCTGTTTACCGCACCGGTTTTCCTGGGAACAAAGTTCGGACAAACAGTCTGGAAAAACATACAAACCGATTATTCCAACCGGCCCGGCTTTCTTGATTCGGTCAACCAATCATTGAAAAGCAGCCCGGTCAAGCCAGATGATGTATTCTTCCTGGACTTGCAAAAACAGTTACAATAACCGTAATGAATGGCCGGTGTTTGCCAGGTACGAAGATTAGACAATAACAATCTGGAGTCACTACGCCAGATCAAGAAACGCTTTTACTTCCGCCACCACGGCTTGCGCCGTCACCTCACTGGTCAATAGCAGGCAGTGCTCTTCCCCACCGGGTATTTCAAGCGTTTCTAGCTGGCTGTCTACCAGACTGGTGGGCATGAAGTGATCCCCGCGTACGGCCATGTTGGCCAACAGGGTGTCCCGGTCGCTGGGCGGCAGGACAAATACCGCGTCAGGCGAATAAGCGCGCAACAGATCCCGATAGGACTTTTTCAGTGCGGAACAGGCGGCAACAACGCCTGTATCCTGATATTGGGCAATGGCCTTGCCGACGTTGTGCAGGAAGGGTTGGCGATCGTCATCGGTAAGCGGGATGCCGGCAGACATCTTGTGGATATTGGCCTGTGGATGCAGGTCGTCCCCTTCCACGAAGACCCAGCCCAGATCAGCTGCCAGGACTTTGCCCAGCGTGGATTTACCGCAGCCGCTGGGCCCCATGACGATGATCGCCGACACCGTTCTTACTCGCTGATGGCCAGGTGCAGTTTCACGACTTTGGAACGATCACCGGCCAGCTCAAACGCGGTGTTGGCCTCATTCAAGGGATAGGTGCCGGACAGGATCGGCGTGACATCCATGGTGCCACTGACGATCATCTCCACTGCCAGGCGGAATTCATCATGGGCGCGGAAGGAACCCACCAGGTCGATCTCGCGGGACTGCAGGACATTGACCGGAATCGAGGCCTTGCCCGGAGGCAGCATGCCCAGCTGGACGATGCGTCCGCCGCGTTTGACCACATCAAAGAGCGAGTTCAGCGCTGCTTCGGAACCTGAGGCTTCCAGGGCCACATCGAAATAACCGGCATAGGCTTTCAGGCCATCAGGGTCCTTTGCCACGTTCACCACGCCATGGGCACCGATCCGATCCTTGGCCACGGCCAGTGCTGCATCTTCAATATCCGTACACACCACTTCTTTTGCACCGGCGTGCAGGGCTGACTGTGCCGTCAGCAGGCCGATGGGGCCGGAACCGGTCACGATCACTTTCCTGCCCAGCAGGTTGCCGGCACGTTTCACCGCATGCAGGCCAACGGATAACGGTTCTGCCACCGACAGCCTCAGCAGGTCGGTGTCTTCCGGCACCGGAATGACCTGGTCACGGCGCAGCACCAGATGCTGGGCAAAACCGCCCTGCACGTGAGGGAAACGCCCGGCGCTGCCCAGGAAGTACATGTTGCTGCAGAGGTTGCTGCGGCCTTCTTTGCAGTGCTCGCAGGTCAGGCAGGGCTTGCTGGGATCCAGCGCCGCCTTGCTGCCGACAGTCAGACCGGTGACATCACTGCCCAGTTCAGCAATGCGTCCCGAGATTTCATGACCAAGCGTCATGGGCTCCCTGATGGCAAAGTCCCCCACTGCGCCGCGATGGTAGTAATGCATGTCGGAACCGCAGATACCGCCGTAGGCGACACTGACGCGCACCTCATCGGGGGCCAGGGCCCGGTCTTCCAGTTCTTCAATACGTAAATCTTTTTTGCCGTGACAGACAGCCGCTAACATGGGGGGGGACTCCTTTTGCAGAGGGCAGGATTATAAAGGAGTTTTGGTTGAGTTTCTTTTGGAAAGAAATTCGATAAAGAAAGTTTTTGGTTTTTCTGCATGAAAGGAATTTCTCCTGACGGAGGGATCTCACCTATCGGCGGGATAGTTTGCCCTGCCGGGCGGGTTATCGCCTGCCGGCGGGGGTTTTGCCCTGCCGGGCGGGCGTTACTTTCTTTGGCGCAAAGAAAGTAACCAA
>CAZBBS010000043.1:0-24449 GCA_964490145.1 uncultured Enterobacteriaceae bacterium | reverse complement strand
ATGATGGCAGAAATCTCCATTTATCGCCTGTGCACTTTTAGGGGAAGCTTACGGTTGGTGCTAGTTGAAATGCAATTTTGGATGCATGTGAGGCGCTAAATTCGACGAAGCTGCAGATAGTGCTTTTATCTTTTTCATTCCATGCCTGGCCCGCCCTATCGGTGAGCCAGTCGCCGCTTCACAGGCAAAAATGACAAAAAATATGGAAGCCTGAGGCTGGTTGATCCGGGGCCAGCGTATTCGTGGCATAACATGCTATTCTTCTCCGCTGATTTCCTGATGGAACACACGACAATAGGGGGCCTGATGCCATGCGTGATGTCATTCGATTATTTCTGCTATCGCTACTAGCTTCGGCAACGTTTGCCGCGCAGTCCCAGACATTGCGCTGGTCTGATCCTGCGACCTGGCCTGACGGCAAGGTGCCGTCTGCCGGTGACAAGGTGGTGATTGCCAGTGATCAGACGGTCATTCTGGACGTCAGTCCGCCTGCCCTGGACGGCCTTACCATCAATGGCAAACTCAGCTTTGCCGATGATGCGGATCTGTCACTGACCACCGAGTGGATTATGGTGTTCGGTGAGCTGGAGATCGGCACTGAAGCCAACCCCCACACCCACAAGGCGACCATCACCCTGACCGACCATAATGAGGGCGAACAGCTGATGGGTATGGGCGACCGCGGCATCATGATGTCCGGTGGCACGCTGAACCTGCACGGCAACCGGACCAACACCTGGACCAAACTGACCGGCACCGCTGAGGCCGGCAGTTCCAGCATCAAGGTTCTTGACGCAAGTGAGTGGCAGGTGGGTGACCAGATTGTCCTGGCCTCCACTGATTATGACCCCCGTCAGGCCGAGGTGCGCACAATCGCTGCCATCAGCGGCAATACCATCACACTGGATCAGCCTCTGGAATACATGCATTTCGGCAAGATTACCTTTGACGTGGATGAGCGTGGCGAAGTGGGTCTGCTGACCCGCAACATCAAGGTCCAGGCCTCCGAGGATGCCGATCAGTCACACTTCGGCGGCCACATTATGGCCATGGTCACCAGCAAGATGTATGTCGAGGGTGTTGAACTCAACCGCATGGGGCAGCATCTGGAGCTGGCCCGTTATCCGATTCACTGGCATCTTGTGGGTGACGGCGGTAAAGGGCAATACATCAAAAATGCTGCCATCCATGACACCTTCAACCGCTGTGTCACCGTGCATGGTTCCAATGACCTGCAGATTGAGAACAACGTGACTTACAACACGGTGGGCCATTGCTTCTTCATGGAAGACGGCATCGAACACGGCAACACCTTCGCCAACAACCTGGCAATTCAGACCAAGTGCCATCCCACCAAGGCCTGTGAGCCCACCAATCTTGCTGCCGCAGGGGAGCTGGACGACTATGAAAATCGCCAGGCCGTCCGAAGCAATGGGCAGAACTCGACGGATGTACTGCTGCCTTCTGACAACACCGTGGCCAGTTTCTGGATCACCAATCCGGACAATACCTATATCGGTAACGTGGCGGCGGGTTCCGATGCCAACGGCTTCTGGATGTCCCTGCCCGAGCACCCCAATGGAGCCTTTGAAGACTCGGATGAGAGCCTGGCTACCTGGCCCCGCAACATGCGCATGCGTATATTCAAGGGCAATGTTGCCCACTCCAATTACGACGGTTTCATGTTCGATCGCAACATCAACGCTGACAACACCTTTGGTGTGACCGGCAATATGCACATCGCTCGCGAAAACCCGGCGGACAGGTCAAGCAGCATCGTGGAAACGGTCTTCGAGGATCTCACGGCCTACAAGAACCGCAATGGCGGTTTCTGGGGGCGTGGCGAGATGCGCACCATCCGGAACTACCGTTCGGCGGACAATGCCATTGGCTATACTCAGGCTTCCGGTCTTGCCGGCGGAGCCAGTCTTGAAGACCCTTATACTTCACGCGTGGTGGACTCGCTGTTTGTAGGTGAATCTGAAAACATCGGTAATCCCGGGACCTCGGAAGAGGTGGCTTACGGCCGCAGTCTGCCGAAACCGATGCTGCCGGACTTTCCGATTCGGGGTTACGAGTACTATGACAACCGCCATGACGTCATTGATACCACTTTCCGCAATTTCGAAGACAACAGCACGCGCAAAACCGGTGCGCTCTCCTACCTGCTGTTTACCAGCTTCGGGGTCAGCTCTAACAATGCTGTCGAGGGCCTGACCTTTGAGAATGCCAAACCGGTCTATTTTCCGCCGATGGCTGGCAATGCCAGATGGGCCAATGACAATGGCAACAGCTCGGCTTACAGAACGGCGGTCATCCGTGACAAGGATGGCTCTCTCGGCGTAGGGCCCAATACCTATGTACTCAATCACGAGGGAGAGAGTGTCAGTATTGCCGCCGATCCCGAAGCCTGTCAGTTCAAGTCTGACTGGAATGCCGCCGTGTGCACCGGTGATGTCGGGCGTCTGAGTTTTGCGCCCCCCTTCCGGTTCGGAGGCGGTCGCCCTGCGGCAGCCCCTGCAAGGGCCGGTGCTGCAGGTGCAGGCGCACCCCCGCGTCCACGGGGTGGGTTGTTTGGTACGCCACAACCCCCCGTGACACTGAGCCGCAGTGGGCAGGACTATACCATTGCCGCCGGTAGTTCCAATGTACGTGCGGGTACCCAGATCAGACTGACTACCGAGCGGGAGGAGCTGTTTCTGCGTCTGTCAGAGATGGATCAGGAATCATGGGTGATCCTGGAGCTGCCGGACTTCGCTTCCGCTGATTCAGGGACGCAGCAAAGCAGTCTGGTTGCCCTGCGTAATGCTGCCGAAACGTCCTGGTTCAGGGATGACGATGCACTGTGGGTGAAAATGGTTCCCCCTGACAGTGGTCCCCTGGGCCTGGGAGGTGAAACCTCAGTGCAGGTTCGCCGTTAGAATGACCAGGGATGTCTGAACAACTGACCCCGGTTTCCGGGCAGGGTTGCGCCCAATGGAAAGGGCAGTGTCAATGAGTATGCTTAGCGTTAAAACGGGAAAGAAAATTTTATGAAAGGTAAGGACTTAACACGTCGGGCGGTGCTGCGCAGCATGGCCATCTTTGGGATGGCCGCAGGTTCAGGCAACACGCTTGCGAAGAAAACCCACCGGTTCTCCCCTGTAAAGCGGGCCTTCGATGATCCCTATCTGGAACTGGTCAGGCTGTTGTAGGAAGGCTGTGAGATCGAACACGATCTCATGGTGCAGTATCTCTACAGCACCTATGCACTCAAGCCGGACTATATGGAAATCGTCGGTGGCCCGGCGCCCAATGCGACCTCGCTCATGGGGGTTATCATCGAGGAAATGATACATCTGCGTGGGGCCAACCGGCTGCTGGTGGAGCTGGGTGCTGCACCGGTACTTACCCGCCAGGATTTTCCCTATGAAAGTGACCTGTATCCCTTCCCGTTCGAGCTTGCTCCGCTCAATCCGGTAAAACTCGCCAAATTCACCTACTGTGAGGCCGATCCCGTACGTCTGAAACGGGTAAGGTCGGTTGAAGACAGTTCGATGTATCTGATCGACAAGATGAAGGTCACGCTGAACGAAGAGACCATCTCGGCCAATCATGTGGGCAAGCTTTACGATGCCATCACCACCACGCTGGCCGAACTCAAGGAAGTGGGTGATCCGGACATCGATTACAACACCTGGTTCCAGCACATCGGTGATATCAAGGCGGAAGGCGAGCATGGACACTTCAAGTTTTTCCATTCCCTCTTTGAGGCATCCCATCCACGGATCAAGGACACGCCCGACATCTGGTCGCTGCCGGCGTCAGATCCGCGCTACCCGAGCTATGACGTGCCGGTCAATCCGACGGCATACGATGGAAGGCCAAACAGTATCGCGGATACTGACCTGAGGGCGCTGGCCTGGCTCGGCAATATGAACTACTGGAGCATGTTGTTGATGCTGGATTCCGCCTACAGGCGCAGTTCTGGGTCGGAAGCAGCACTGGCACAGGCCATCATGCTAGGTCCGCTTAATTCCATTGCCCGGTATTTGCCCACGAAGGGGTCAGCTGTGCCATTCGACCCGTTGAGCACAGGATTCAATCCCGGCATCAACGACACCGCCAGTAGAAAGACTGCCCATTTGATGCTGCAGGAAACCCGCGACCTGGCCCGTGCCATGGAGCACCTGCTGCCAGGGGATTTCAACATCGATCTGTATGATCAGTTGTTGAAGGAAGTGTGATAGGGAATTTTTGAAAGCAAAGCCCCAGCCGGGCACTCAATTTGCCAGACATGCATACCGGATTTTATAAGGCGACTGTGCCCAGCATCGATGCTGGGCCCAAGCCTACAGGGATGTATTCACGGCGGGTCGCTGTCAAAAACCGGTTTTCATGTCCTTAGGCGTTCGAGGAATAAACCTGCTCTGAGCCCTTTGATACATGACATTTATCAGCTATCAGCTAATCAGTACCCTGGGTAGGGTGTAAGAACGGTGTACCCCGATATCCGCCGTTGAAGTGCCCGGTTACTCAGAGGTTTCCTGGGAATTAAGAGACGCCAGATAGGCAATAACATCTGCCCGCGTGGCATCATCCGGGATCAGCATCGGCATGAAGGTGCCGGGCACCATGGCCATGGGATTCACCAGGAATTCGTTGAGGGTCTGTGTGCTCCAGGTGAGCCCGGATCCTTTGAGTGCCTCCGAGTATTTCCCGAAATCAGGCTGGCTGCCAGCCTCACGACCCACAACCCCGACCAGGTTGGGGCCTTCCACCGGGCCACCGGTCAATTTCACCGCATGACAGACCCCGCACATGGCCTTGAACGTGGCCTTGCCATGTTCGATATCTGGCCCGGTTTCCCCCTGAGCCTCTTCCGCATACAGGGAAAGGCCCAGCGTCTGGAGCAAGATAGCGATTACAGCGACAAGAAAATGTTTCATTATCAATATGTTACTCAAAAGATCTGGAACCGGCTTTGATGCCTCCACAGCGGGGTGCAATTGTAGCAAAGACCGCCTCTGTGTGTGCTATTCCGGTATTTCCAGTACCACCGGTATTTGCCCTTTTTCACTTTTTTTCCATGATGTAAGTGCGTAACATCGCATAGGCTTGGCCATGCCACGACTGGCCCATTTATACATGTTCGACATTTTAGAGTAGGGGATTCAAACGTCATGAAAATCAAACATGGAGCTTCCATTCTGGGCCTGGCCCTGCCCGTGTGTTTGCTGCTGGGCACCGCCAACAGTGCCCTGGCCCAGGCAGCGCGGTGGTCTGATCCTGCCACCTGGCCAGATAACAAGGTGCCGGCTGCCGGTGACAAGGTGGTGATTGCGAGCGGCCAGGAGGTGATCCTGGATGTGACTCCCCCCGCCCTGGACGGTCTTACCATCAATGGCAAGCTCAGCTTTTCTGACAGTACTGACCTGGAACTGACTACAGAATGGATCATGGTCTTCGGTGAACTGGAAATCGGTACCGAAGCCAGACCCCACACGCACAAAGCCACCATCACGCTTACTGACCATAATGAGGGCGAGCAGCTGATGGGCATGGGCGACCGCGGCATCATGATGTCGGGTGGGACCCTGAACCTGCACGGCAACCGCACCAATACCTGGACCAAGCTGGCCAGTACTGCCGAAGCCGGCAGCAGTACCATTGAAGTCCTGAACGCTGATCAATGGCAGGCAGGTGACGAGATAGTCCTTGCCTCTACGGATTACGATCCGCGGCAGGCTGAACGTCGCACCATTACAGACATCGCCGGTAACACCATCGGCCTGGATCAGCCCCTGGAATACATGCATTTCGGCAAGATCACCGAAGGCGTTGATGAGCGCGGCGAAGTGGGCCTGCTGACCCGCAATATCAAGGTTCAGGGTTCAGAAAGTGCGGCAGAGTCCCATTTTGGTGGTCACATCATGGCGATGGTCACCAGCAAAATGTATATAGAAGGTGTTGAACTGAATCGCATGGGGCAGCATCTGGAACTGGCACGCTACCCGATTCACTGGCATTTGGTCGGCGACGGCGGCAAAGGGCAGTACATCCGCAATGCGGCCATTCACGACACCTTCAACCGTTGTGTAACCGTGCACGGCACCAATGATCTGCACGTGGAGAATAACGTCACATACAACATCGTGGGCCACTGCTTCTTTATGGAAGACGGCATTGAACACGGTAACACCTTTACCAACAACCTGGCCATCCAGGTCAAATGCCATCCCACCAAGCCCTGTGAACCCACCAATCTCGCTGCGGAAGGTGAATCCACCGAAGTACGTCAGAACACTGGACCGAGAGGCCAGAAGTCACCAGACGTATTGCTGCCTTCGGACAACACCGTGGCGGCTTACTGGATCACCAACCCGGATAACACCTACGTCAATAATGTGGCTGCAGGTTCCGATGCCAACGGTTTCTGGATGTCCCTGGCGGAGCACCCGAACGGGGCGTTTGAAGACTCCGATGACTCCCTAGCCACCTGGCCCCGGCGCATCAATTTCCGCGAGTTCCGGGGCAACACCGCGCACTCGTCCTACGATGGTTTCATGTTCGACCGCAACATCAATCGGGACAACACCTTTGGCGTGACCGGCAGCTCCCATGGCGGTCGCGAGAATCCTGCCGACCCGGACAGCAAGGCGCTGGTATCGGTATTCGAGGATCTCACCACCTACAAGAACCGCAACGGGGGCATCTGGGGACGTGGCAGTCTGCACCTGTTCAAAAATGTGAAGTTCGCCGACAACGCCATTGGCTTTACCCATGCCGGTGGTGATGGTCGTCTCGAGTATTCTTCGCAGGTAGTCGATTCCCTGTTTGTGGGCGAAACCGAGAATGTTGGTAACCCTTCAACACCTGAAGAGAAGGCCTATGGCCGCTCCTTCCCGAAACCCACGATGCCCGATTACCCGATCCGCGGCTACGAGTACTACGACTACCGCCATGATGTCGTCAATACTACATTCCGCAACTATGAGGACAACGCCACCCGCAAGACCGGCGCGATTTCCCATCTGCTGTACACCAGCTTCGGGGCCAGCTCCAACAATGCGGTTGAGAATGTGACTTTTGAAAACGCCAAGCCAGTCTTTTACCCACCCATGGAACGCAAGTGGGGCAACGACAACAATGCCGGCAGCCTGGCCTACAAGACTGCCGTGTTCCGGGACCGCGATGGCTCACTTGGTCTGGGTAAACCTTCTTTCGTCGTTATCCATGATGGTGTCAATGACAGTATTGCCGTTGATGACGACTCCTGCGAGTTCAAGTCTGACTGGAACGCCGCCCTGTGTACCGGCGATGTCGGCCGCATGAGCTTTATCAATGGCAAGGGCCTGGCCTTCGATCCGATCAGCTTCGACGGCGGCTTCGGCATCGATGCGAGCCTGCCACCGGTGATCCTGAGCCGTGCGGGGTATGAAATCAGCATCCCCGTGGGCACGAACATCCGGGCCAATACCGAGTTCAAGGCGAGCACCGAACGGGACACCATGGAACTCCACATGATTGAACTGGAGAAAGACAACTGGGTGATCGTCGAGATTCCACAGTTCACCAGTGCCGACTCAGGTAAACAGGTGAACAGCCTGGCGGCGCTGCGCAAGGCGAAAGACACGTCCTACTTCAAGGATGACGAGGCGTTGTGGGTCAAACTGGTCTCTCCGGGTGACAGTGGCCGGGGCGGTCATACCGGTGGTGTGACCATGCACGTCAGCCGTTAAGGCCACCGCAAGTTGTATTGAAAAACCCTCGGCAAGTAACGGGGGTTTTTTTTGGGGGGTTGGGGTAAATGGGAAGGTAAATGGGAAGGTATATGGGGACGGTCACCTACGGTAACTGTCCCCATCAAGTTATGCTATTCACACCGGCCCACACAGAATTAAAAATATAAGACTAAATACAAGAACAACAGGGGATTGTCTCATGCGCTATCAAAGTCGTTTACTCATTGTTCCATTGCTTGTCTCTGCCGGTTTTATCGCCAGTGTTCAGGCACAGGAAGCCGTCAATGATGGCAATTGGTCTGCTGCATCCACCTGGTCTGGTGGTCAGATTCCGCAGGCAGGAGACAAAGTCACCATTGCCGATGATGTTGATGTTGTGCTCGACACCAGCCCCCCGGCACTGGATGGCCTGACCATCAACGGCAAACTCAGTTTTTCCGATGAAGCTGACCTGGAACTGACGACAGAATGGATTATGGTCTTCGGCGAGCTGGAGATCGGCACCGAAGCCAAACCCCACACCCGCAAAGCCACCATTACCCTCACCGACCATAACCCGGGCGAACAGCTGATGGGCATGGGCGACCGCGGCATCATGATGTCGGGCGGCACCCTGAACCTGCACGGCAACCGTACACATACCTGGACCCGGTTGAGAGAAACCGCCGAGGCTGGCGAGACGCAAATCCGGGTACTGGATGCCAGTGGCTGGGAGGTGGGCGACCAGATTGTGCTGGCGTCCACGGACTTCGAACCGCGCCAGGCCGAGACGCGTTATATCACCCGCATCAGGGGTAACCGCATCACCCTGGATGAACCCCTGCAATACATGCACTTTGGTGAAATCACCTTTGGTGTGGATGAGCGCGGTGAAGTGGGCCTGTTGACCCGCAACATCAAGGTGCAGTCATCGGAAGATTCGCTGGAGACCTACTTCGGCGGCCACATCATGGCCATGGTCACCAGCAAGATGTATGTGGAAGGCGTTGAGCTGAACCGCATGGGCCAGCACATGGAACTGGCCCGCTACCCGATTCACTGGCATCTGGTCGGTGAAGGTGGGGAAGGGCAGTACATCAAAAACGCCGCCATCCACGACACCTTCAACCGCTGCGTGACCGTTCACGGCACCAACAAGTTGCGGGTTGAGAACAACGTCACCTACAACACCGTCGGTCACTGCTTCTTCATGGAAGACGGCATCGAAACCGGCAACGAATTTATCAAAAACCTGGCCATCCAGACCAAGTGCCATCCCACCATGGAGTGCGTGCCCACCAACCTGGCCGCCAATGGCGAGAACAACTACGAGTACGAAAATCGGATGGCGGTCAGGCAGATCAGCTTTGGCGGCCAGCACACCCTGCTGCCATCGGACAACACGGTGGCCTCATTCTGGATTACCAACCCCGACAATACCTATATAGATAATGTAGCAGCCGGTTCCGATGAAGTCGGCTTCTGGTATTCCCTGCCCGTACATCCCAATGGCGCCTTCCTGGGTTCCGAGGACAGCCTCAACACCTGGCCGCAGCGTACTGCTATCCGGGAATTCAGGGGCAACGTGGCCCATTCCAACTTTGACGGCTTCATGCTCGACCGCAACATCAACGAGGACAACACCTTTGGCCTGGCCGGCCCCTCGCATCAGCCCCGGGAAAACCCGGCTGACCCGAACAGCCCGCCGGTGATCTCCTATCTGGAAGATTTCACCGCCTACAAGAACCGCAATGGCGGTGTCTGGGGACGCGGCGAGAACCACCTGTTCCGCAACATGACCCTTGCCGACAATGCCATCGGCTTCACCCATTCGGCCGGTTCCGCTGGTAAGGATCCGTTTTCCTCGCTGGTGGTTGATTCGCTGTTTGTGGGCGAAACCGACAACATTGGCAACCCCGGCACATCGGCAGAAATCGCCGCTGGCCGCAGTCTGCCAAAGCCGCCCATTCCGGATTTCCCGATCCGTGGTTACGAGTACTACGATTACCGGGATGACGTGGTGAACACCACGTTCATGAATTTCGAGGACAACGAGACCCGTGGTTCAGGCGCGCTGTCATGGCTCTTGTTCACCAGCTCCGGCGTCTATACCGAAAACACCATCATGGGCGCCGAGTTCATTGATGCCAAACCCGTGTACTTCCCGCACATCGATAAACGCTTCGACAACGACAACCGGGGCGGTGTTGCCTACCGCACGGCGGTGATCCACGACCTGGACGGCTCGGTGGGTGGCACCCCAGATGCCTACATCCTGATCCACGACGGCGAGAACGACAGCGTCGCCACGGATACTGAAGCCTGCGAGATTCAGCCCACCTGGAACGCGGCTGTGTGTACGGGGGATATCGGTCGCCTGTTCTTCAACGAACCGAACAGCGGTTTCCCCGGCCTGGCTGCCGGGTTACCGATTACGATTACCCGCAATGGCAAGGACCACAAGATCACCGCCAACCAGAGCAACGTTCGCTCCGGTACACAGATGCGGGTGAACACCGACAGGGAAGAGCTGTATCTCAGCGTGCGGGAAATGGACCAGAACGCGTGGGTTATCTTTGAACTGCCGGGCTTTGATCATGCCGTCAGCGGCATAGAGCAGGACAGCATGAAAGACCTGCGCAACGCCAGCCTGACCTCATGGTACAAGGATCGCGATAGCGTCTGGGTCAAACTGGTGGTCAGCGATGTCCATTACCCGGGCCCGGTGCTGGAGCCGGTCGGACGGCTGGTTGCCCAGACCACCATCAAGGTTATCCGTTGATGCATATGGGGTCAGACTCAATTAATCTCTCCAAGTTTTAATGCCAAAGTGCTCTATATGATTAATTGACTCTGACCCCATTTTATCTGACCACGATTTATCAAGCTAAATAACACAACCAATACTCAAGGAGTTCTCCATGTCACCCACAAAAACCACAGCAGCACTGGCTTTCTCATTCCTCACCTGTGCAGCAGGCACAACGTTGGCAGGCCCAGCGGCCACCGTGGAAGATCTCAGCTGGATGACAGGCACCTGGGCAGCGGCCTTTGGCCCCGACACCATCCTGGAAGAAAACTGGATAAAACCCAAAGACGGCGCCATAGCCTCCATGGTCAGAATGAGCGGTAACGGTTCTACCAGCATGTTCGAAGTCATTATTATTGAAGAGAAAGCCGGCTCACTGGAAATGTCCATTCAGCAATTTGATCCCGGATTTGTTCCCCGATCTGAACAGGCCCAGAAAATGGAGTTAAGTGAGATCGGGGACAAGCGGGTCAAGTTTACAGCCATCACCGAGGGGATGTTTCAGTATCTGGAATACGCAAGACCTACAGATACCACCTTTACGATTGATGCTGGCTTGGGGCCGATGATGACGTTGACGGCGCAGTAAAAAAATCAAGGGGGCAGGGTTCACGAAATAAATCATAAAATCTGCCCCCTTAATTCCGTTGTAAGGTGCTGCTTGGCTTATTAGCTATAAGAGATCAGTCAACTTCTGGAAAGAGTCCTGGCATCCAGCGCCCGGCAAGTGCTGCGGGAAATGCAATTTTTAACGGGGAGCGGGTGCTTTCTGAGGTAACAACACTATAGCCTTCAAGTGCTGACACAATACGGCGGGCCTGGCGATCACCTGTTCCGACAATGTCAGGAATATCCCCTCTGGGAAGTTCTCCTCGATAAAGTATGGCATCTAATACAAGCCCCGCTTTCGCAGGGAGTCCATCAGTGCGAATCTCTTCTTCTGTCCACAGGCGGATGCGTTCACGAAGCCTGGCTGGTTGAACCAGTTTTTCCATAAAAGTAACCTGATCAATACAGGTTTGCAGGAAAAACTCCGTAAAATCGGCAAGCGATTTCTCACTAAGGTTTCCTCGACCATCCAGATCACCCTGACGTGGCGAATCGCAAGCCATAAGGTGTCGTTTGTATTGGGCTTCCTGTTTTGCCAGTCCCCGCGAGATTGACCAGATACCACCCGTATCCAATGCGTCTTTCAACATGGCATAGGACATCAAACGAGCGACACGCCCATTGCCGTCGATGAAAGGGTGAATCCAGAGCAGCCGGTGATGTGCTGCAGCTGACGAGATAATGGTTTCAGCCTTTCCCTTTCCACCATAGACCTCTTCAAAGCGTTCCAGGAAGCGTGGAACAGCGCCCGCACTGATGGCAACATGCCTGCCAACCTGAACGTCCCGATCACGAAATTCACCCGGAATGACACGTACGCGCTCCCCGGTATCAGGGGCTTCAACCCAAAGCAGTTCTTCCGGTAATTGTTCGCAAAACCTGGCATGGATTTCACATAGCCCTTCGTGGCTGGTTGACCGACCAGTCAGCCCACCTTCATCAATCCACTTCTGGGTCAGGACATGAGCGCGGGCCTCCAGTTGCAGGTCGCGTTGACGAGGTTCATCACTGTAGTCCTCGCGCATGGCACGCTCAATATCTATGGGATGTGTGTTATGCCCCTCAATCAGGTTGGAGTAGTAGCAGTTCATGGAGCGGACCAGTTCGGACAGCGCTGAAACCACGCCATCGGGCAAGCTTCGCCTGAAGCCGGCTGACAACGCAGTAAGCTCTACGACGAGTTCGTTCAATTTTTCACGATGAGCCAACCCTTCACTCACCCTGAGAGGTTCCATGCTGGCTATCGGCTCGTTGCGATCGGTTGTCATATAAATGTCCGGTTTAATGTCCGCTTTTAATACAAATAAATATATTAAATAACAGCATGTTATCAGAAATATTCTGGAATAAGTGCAGAAATAATGTCCGCTTTAATGTCAGGTTGGAAGGCGTTGAATATGAAATGAGATGATCTAATTAATACTAGAGTAAACAATCAGGGTATGTGCTCAGCGGCTGACCATCAAGCTATCCGCATCCCTCGGCCGCCTCGTCGCTTTGTCTGCAGTGGAGACCAGCTTCACCCACAGCGCATCATCGTCTTTAAAGTAAGACGTCTCACCAGCATTGCGCAACGCATCCATGTTGTTCAGTTCTGTGCCTGCCTCTGCCGTGGTGAAGCCCGGCAGTTTGAACATCAGCCATGAACCGGCATCCAGTTCCTTGACCCAGAGTCTTACGGAATCCCCTTCGGCGGTCACGGTGTATTCACTGCCCGCGCGCACGTTGGTTTCGCCGTTTGCCATAAAAGTATTGCCATTGCGGCTGACCATCACGCCTGAGGGTTTCAGGGTTCCCCGGATACGGCCGCCGCCGGGGGCCATGTCATAGGTAGCAGGACGCTGGCCGCCCAGGCCGGTGATGCCGCCACCGCCGAGGTTCATGCGGCCGATATCCCCGGTGCACACGACGGCGTTCCAGGAGGGGCGTGATTCGCAGTCTTCCATGCCGTCGATGCCGCCGGTGATGATGATGTAGGAATCGGGGATGCCGGTGATGGAGCCATCACTGTCGTTGAACACCGAGGACTGGTAGCTCACGTTGCCCCAGTCATCGTTGCTCCAGCGGTTGTTGTTTGCCGCGGGTTCCAGTGGCGGGTGGTACACCGGCTTGGCGTTGATGAAGGCCATCTCCCTGGCGGTGTTGTAGGTGCTCATGCCGAAGCTGGTAAAGAGCAGGTGGGAGATCGCCCCGGTCTTGCGGGTAGCGTTATCGGCGTAGTTGATGAAAGTAATATTGTCCAGCACGTGATAGAGGTCGTAGAACTCGTAGCCGCGGATCGGGAAGTCCGGGACTTTGGGTTGCGGCAGGCTGCGGCCATAGGCGATTTCTGACGCTGCGCGGGGGTTGCCGATGTTGTCGGACTCGCCCACGAACAGGGAATCCACCACCTGTGAAGTGAATTCATAGTAGGAGTTGTCAAAGTTGCCGGCAGCATGGGTGAAGCCGATGCCGTTGTCGGCAAACTTCAGGCCCTTGTAGACGTGCATTTCACCCCGGGCCCAGATGCCGCTGTTGCGGTTCTTGTAGGCGGTGAAATCCTCGATGCCATCCACTACAGGGTCAGCCCGGTTGGCGGCATCGGCAAAGGGGATATAGCCCCACGGTCTGGTCCGGCCATCCGGCAGGGGGCCGCGGTCCTGCATGAAGCCGTCAATATTCGAATGGGACACATTGCCCCGGAACTCACGGAATTTGGTGCGGGCCGGCCAGGTGGCCAGGCTGTCATCGGAGCCTTCAAAGGCGCCGGTTGGATGATCCGGAAAGGCAAACCAGAAACCGGTGGCGTCGGAGCCTGCGGCCACATTGCCGATGTAGGTGTTGTCCGGGTTGGTAATCCAGAAGGACGAGGCGGTATTGTCTGAAGGAATCAGCACATCCGGTGCATTCTGGCCTTCCAGCTTGAAGTTCAACCCGTCGTCGGTGGAGCCGAAGGGGGCCAGGTTGGTCGGGTTGCAGGGCTTGCTGGTGTGACAGCGGGTCAGGATCGCCAGGTTCTGGATATATTCATTGCCTGTCTCGATGCCGTCTTCCATGAAGAAGCAATGCCCCACGTTGTTGTAGGTGACGTTGTTTTCAATGCGCAGATTGTTGGTGCCGTGTACGGTCACGCAGCGGTTGTAGGTGTCATGGATGGCGGCGTTGCGCAGGTACTGCCCCTGGCCGCCGTCACCGACAATGTGCCAGTGTATCGGATAGCGGGCCAGTTCCAGGTTCTGTCCCATGCGATTGAGCTCGACACCTTCCACATACATCTTGCTGGTGACCATCGCCATGATGTGGCCGCCGAAGTAAGACTGGTCGGCATCTTCAGAGGCCTGCACCTTGATGTTCCGGGTCAGCAGGCCCACTTCGCCGCGCTCATCCACGCCATAGGTGATCTCGCCATAGTGCATGTAGTCCAGCGGGGTATCGAGGGTAATCTGGTTGCTGCTGATACGGGTAATGGTGCGCGTTTCCGCCTGGCGAGCATCGAAGTCTGTGGAGGCCAGGACGATCCGGTCGCCCACCTGCCATTCACTGGCATCGAGTACCTGGATACGGGTAGCACCAGCCTCGGCGGTTTGCGCCAGTTTGGTCCAGGCATTGGTGCGATTGCCGTGCAGGTTCAGGGTGCCGCCGGAGAGCATGATGCCGCGGTCACCCATGCCCATCAGCTGTTCGCCTTCATGACGGTCCGTCAGGGTGATGGTGGCGTTGCGGGTGTGGGGGCGGGCTTCGGTGCCGATTTCCAGCTCACCGAACACCATGATCCATTCTGACGTCAGTTCAAGATCCTTGCTGTCTGCGAAGCTGAGCTTGCCGTTGATGGTCAGGCCCGCCAGTGCCGGGGTGTCGGTGTCCAGCACAACGTCAACACCACTATTGATGGTCACCTTGTCATCTGCCCCGGGGAGACTGCCATCTGCCCAGATGCCTGCATCAGACCACCTGCCGCTTTTAACGGCTTCCTGGGCAAGGGCAGTCATACTGAAGATGGCGGTAAGGCAGGCCGTCGCAAACAATGGCAGGCTGAAAGAACCACGATGGTGTCGCATGACTTTGGACCCTCTGTGCTGGAGCGATTTATGTTCGCGAATCGGGCTGGTCAGAATAGCATGCCTGCATCCTGCGCATAAAGATAACCCCCCTTGGTGTGTGGTCATGGTGCCTGCTTTGGGGTTCATAGGCCAATTCAGGGTGCCAAGGGGAGTGAATCACCGCAGGTTATGCCCAATTTTCACTTTTTCTACACAAAATTCGGTTATACCATCGCAGACGATTCGAAATGCATTTGATGTCGTCTTAATTCGACTTCTTGGGGAAGAAATCATGTCTATACATTCATCCGTGCCCGGCCTGACACGGCTTGCACGTTCTCTCGTTTATTCGCTTGCCGTCTGTGCCCTGATTGGCGGCTACAACACGGCCATGGCCCAGGCGCAGCGTTGGTCCGATCCGGCCACCTGGCCCAACAACCGGGTCCCGGCTGCCGGTGACAAGGTCGTCATTGAGAGCGGCCAGAACGTGATACTGGATGTGAGTCCGCCCGCGCTGGACGGCCTGACCATCAATGGCAAACTCAGTTTCAGTGATGATGCCGACCTGTCATTGACCAGCGAGTGGATCATGGTGTTCGGTGAACTGGAAATCGGTACCGAAGCCAAACCCCACACGCACAAGGCCACCATCACCCTGACGGACCACAATGAAGGCGAACAGCTGATGGGCATGGGCGACCGCGGCATCATGATGTCTGGCGGGACCCTGAACCTGCATGGTAATCGCAGCAATGCCTGGACCAAGCTGGCCAGCACTGCCGAGTCTGGCAGCAACCGGATTGAAGTACTGGATGCCTCCCAGTGGCAGGTGGGTGACGAGATTGTGCTGGCGTCCACGGACTACAATCCACGCCAGGCCGAGCGTCGCACCATTTCCGCCATTCGCGGCAACACCATCACCCTGGATCAGCCGCTGGAGTACATGCACTTTGGCCAGATCACCCACGGTGTGGATGAGCGTGGCGAAGTGGGCCTGCTGACCCGCAACATCAAGATCCAGGCCTCAGAGGATGCTGACCAGTCGTATTTCGGCGGTCACATCATGGCCATGGTGACCAGTGAAATGTATATCGACGGTGTTGAACTCAACCGCATGGGCCAGAACCTGGAGCTGGCCCGCTACCCGATTCACTGGCATCTGGTCGGTGATGGCGGCAAGGGGCAGTACATCCGCAATGCGGCTATCCACGATACCTACAACCGTTGCGTGACCGTGCATGGCACCAATGATCTGCGCGTTGAGAACAATGTCACCTATAACACCGTGGGCCACTGCTTCTTCATGGAAGATGGCATTGAGCACGGCAACGAGTACATCAAGAACCTGGCGATCCAGACCAAGTGTCACATGACCAAACCCTGTGACCCGACCAACCTGGCGCCGTTCGGCTCGACTGACGACGGCCTGAACTTCAAGCTTACTGGTCAGGACTCGCCAGAGATTCTGATTCCGTCTGACAACACCGCGTCGTCATTCTGGATCACCAACCCGGATAACACCTATCGCGGTAATGTGGCAGCGGGCTCTGATTCAACCGGTTTCTGGCTCGCCTTCCCGGTGCACCCCAGCGGGGCCTTCGAAGGCTCCGATGACAGTCTGAACACCTGGCCACGTCGCACCAAATTCCGGGAATTCAAGGGGAACGTCTCCCATTCGAATGTGGATTCTTTTATGGGCGATCGTGCGCCACGGGCTGATGGGCATTTTGCTGTTGGCGGGTATATCGCTCTTGCCGACCCCACGGATGAGAAAAGTGCGCAGGTGGTGGATGTCATTGAAGACTTTACCGCCTACAAGAACCGCAACAGCGGTATCTGGGCCAGGGGTGAATTGCATCTGTATAAAGGCCTGAAGTTTGCCGATAACGGCATTGGCTTCACTCACGCGTCCGGCGCCTTTGGTCAGGCGCCCTACACATCCAGGGTGATGGATTCTGTATTCGTTGGTGAATCAGACAACATCGGCAATCCCAGGGAGCCTTCGGAAATCGCCTACGGCCGCAGTCTGCCGCAGCCGAAGATCCCGGATTTCCCGATCCGCGCCTACGAGTTCTATGACTACCACCATGAGCTGGACAACAACACCTTCATCAATTACCAGGACAATGACACCCGTAAAACGGGTGCGATTTCCTACCTGCTGTTTACCAGTTTCGGTATGAGTTCCAACAACGTGGTTGAGCGTTCGACCTTCGTCAATGCCAAGCCGGTCTATTTCCCGCCAATTGACAACCGCTGGAGCAACGACGATTACGGCAACATCATCTACAAGCACTCGGTGTTCAAGGACAAGGACGGCACCATTACCGGTATCCCGAATTCCTATATCATTAATGACACCGGTTACGATGCCGACAACAATTGCGAGGCCAGGCCCACCTGGAACGCTGTCGTGTGCACCGGTGATATCGGCCGCATGGATGTTGGTGGTGGTGGCGCTCTGGGCTTCGGTTTCGGCGGTGGTCCGCGCCCGACCAACTTTGACATTGCGCCCGGCGGTGGTCGCATCAGGGGCACTGCAACGCCTTCGGACATTTTCCTCAGCCGCAACGGTAAGGAATTCATGGCCGAAGGGGAGACCAATGTGCGCGCGGGCTCACAGTACACGCTAAAGACCGAAAAGGACTCGCTGAACATCCGTGTACGTGAACTGGATGCCGGTTCGTGGGTGATGTTCGAACTGCCGGGTTTCACCACTGCCGACTCCGGCACAGCGGTGAATAGCCTTGATGCCCTTCGCACAGCCAGTGCTACTTCGTACTATAAGGACAAAGATGCACTTTGGGTGAAAGTGGTTTCAACCGGCGACATCCCGGGCCGCGGTCCGGGTCAGGGCCCGGGGCAGGGTGAAAGACTTGTGGTAACCCGCTAAGGCTGGCTAGTTTGCTTTAACCAAAACCCCGGCTCAGGCCGGGGTTTTTCATTACCAACTGATAAACCGCGTCCTGGGGACGCGGTCATCTACTGGTGGCTCTGCCTGCCAGAAAAGAAACTGCCCATGTATGCTTTGGTTCGAGTTATCCCCATAACTTAGAACCAAGAGGAACATACATGAGCAGATTCAAGAGGGCTTCGCATGTGCTATGGCATTGTCAGTATCACATAGTTTGGACGCCCAAATACAGGTACAGAATATTAAGTGGCAATATGGCCAGAGCGGTTTATGGTTCGGTCATGATATTTTGCGAACAGCAGGGATGTGAAGTTGTGGAGCTGAACGTCCAGGACGATCATGTGCATTTGCTGGTATGCATTCCACCGAAGTTGTCGGTATCCAAACTGGTTGGAGTATTGAAAGGATGTTCAGCGATTAGGTTATTTAATAAATTTCCGCACTTACGCAAGAAGCCCTTTTGGGGTAATCATTTCTGGGCGAAAGGATATTGTGTAGATACGGTAGGGGTTGATGCTGAAATGGTACGAAAGTACGTAAAATATCAGCAGAAACAGGAAGAATTGCAGCAATCGCTGGAATTACAGAAATAGAGAAGAAGAGGGATAACTTGCAAGAGTGCCTTCTAGGAAGGCACTCTCACAACGCCCCCTTCTAGGGGGCTTAGAGCAATACCACGTTCTAAGAACGTGGTTTTTTACTCTGGGGCAAGGTTTTTTATTGAACATTCATGATATTCTTTTTGCCCCTGTTACTTTGAAACTCCGCCACGATCATGAAAGAGTCGCAATAGTCCAAACTCTCCTCCATCGCTGAACTGGTAAGTTCAGTGGCTATCGTCATAACCCTGATCTATCTGGCGATCCAGACCCAACAGAACACCCAGGCACTGCAGGCCGCTGCACGACAGGATTCCATGAATGCCGAAGTCGAGATGCTGTACCAGTTTCTGGCTTACCCGCCCGGAAGTATTCTTGAAGTGACGGGAAGCACCAGAGAGGAGTACCAGGAATTAATGCTGTATAGCGCCATGTTCAACTTAAGACGGAATATGTGGCTGCAATACAAAAACGGGGCGATGGATCGGGAAACCTGGGAACCCTATGAGCGTTCGCTGGTGTCGTTATTAGGACCGGGAAGTCCGATACGCAAAGCCTGGGATAATGGTTTCGCTGGCTCTATCATGTCACCTGATTTTCGTGAAGAAATTAATGCACTGGTGGAGGCTGCCTATCCAGCATCCAAATAAGGTTCTTGAGGAGAGAGAGCCGCTAAATCAAATTACTCAGACGCTTTATGCGTGAAGTGAACATCAAAACCCAGTTCATGCAGCATCACCAGAAAATTACTGATAGTTGGGTTGCCTTGCTCTGAAAATGCCGCATTAATGGCCTGCCTTGAGATGCCTACCTTTCTGGAGAGTCCTTTTACGCCGCCCTCGTAATTTAAGGCGACTGATTTTAACGCCATCAGTGCTGTCGCCGGATCATTATCCGCGAAAGCTTCTGTAATGAAATCAGCCACCCGCTGGGGATCGCTGTTCATCCAGGCTTGTTGATAATCATCTATGTTTGTGAGTTTCATGTTCTTTCAATGCCCAAAGAATTTCTTCACTAATAGTGCATTCTCAATATCTTTATCCTGCTGATGTTTTGTCCCTATCCCGGCAACGATGACAAGCCTGATACCTGCAAAAAAGTGATAAATGCGGTAACCCTTCCCATAATGGATACGTGTTTCTGAAACACCCTTGCCCACCGGGAGGACGTCACCAAAGTTGCCTAGCCTGAAGCGTTCAAGCGCGACATCAATTTTGGCAAGGCCCCGGCGATCCTTGATTCGCTCTATGTCCCGGATAGCGTTATCCGTGAATTTGACATCGAAGATGGCCGCTTCCTTGCAGGCGTGACAAGTATAGTTGTCATAGTGAATTTGTTCAAATGATGCCTTTCAGTGTAGGTGAGAAACGATGTTTAGCCATTGTTGTCAGAGTTTTGTATTTCAGGGGAAGGTATTTGGATATTCGTGATATTCTCACGCCAACATTCATGTATTGGTGAGTTCAATTGATTCTGATCGTTTGATTCGCCGGGAACCAGGGAGATCATGGGAAAATGAAAGGACAGTTTATTAACGACTCCATCAGGTACTGTGCAGTAGCCTTTGCCGGAGCGTTCTTCGCCGCAGATGCCTCTGCGGCTTGCAGTCGCGACTCACTCCAGCAGTTGACCGACACGTATGTCCAGGCTCAGACCAGCGGTAATGCCGCCATGATTCCCGTAGCAGATCGATCCTATTACGGCGAGAATGATCAGCCCAAAGACATTACAGAAGGCATGTTGTCCGAAGCCATCAGCCCTGACTTCACCCGCAGTTTGTTAGATACAACACAGTGTGCCACCTTCACAGAATTTGTGGCAGCCACCCATGAACATCCTTATGTCATTCACACCCGCATGGAAACCAATGACGAGGGCAAGGTGACTATTATGGAGTCTGTGGTTACCGACCAGGATGACTGGGTATTTGGCGCCGATGTCTTTCTTACCCATACCAGGGCAGAGGACTGGGGCGTCATCCCTGAAGATCAGCGTGATATGCGAGGCGTCATCAAGGCAGCGGCTGAAGCCTATATCAACAACTGGGGAGACCCCTACCTGCCAGTACCACACGGTACCCCCTGTGCCAGACTGGAGGGCCGTATTTACACGGGCACCAGGGATCCTGAAGGTCAGACCTGCACCATGGGCGCATTCCCGCAACCGATCAAAACAGGAAACCGCCGCTTCGTCATTGACGAGACTATGGGGGCCGTCAGCATCTTTCACAGTTTCTCGTGGCTAGATGCCGGATTGGGGCCTTATCACCAGGGTACCCCCACCAGCCAGCAATTTCGCGTAGAGGGTGGCATGAATCGCTATATCCACGAGGTCACGGCCTGCACCACACCTGACTGCAGCAGGGGCAGGCCCGGTGGACCGCCTCCAGCTAATTGAGCAGCAGTATCCGACAAATGTTAAAACCCCGGCACCAGCCGGGGTTTTGCATTCAGGGCGGAAGGTTTGTTATTGAAAAATCATGCTATTCTCTGGGGCCAGATGGCCTTATTTATATCTTGGCATACTCATTTCGGGAGGGTGGGATTCGTCTATGAAAAATCTGATTGGTGCACTTTTATTTTCCGTTGCTGCCATGCCGGTGACAGCCCAGTGGCTTGATCGTCCCTGGGAGGATTTGCCACGCACGGCTGACGGTAGTCCCGATCTTTCAGCCCCGGCCCCAAGGGGAGCAGATGGCAATCCCGATCTGACCGGTATCTGGAATGGGCCACCACCAGTAGCCAACCTTGATCCTTCCTATTTATTGCCCTGGGCAGCCGAGCTGGCCAAACAACGCCAGCTGGATTTCTACAAGGAACGTCCGCTTTTCAATTGCCTGCCCAATGGCCCGGAAACAGAGAGTGCCGGTGGCTGGAAGCGCTTTATACAGACCGGTAAAACACTGGCTATCCTGAATGAAGACCTGACTTACCGGGTGGTTCACCTGGACGGACGGGAACTGGAAGAAGATCCTGTCCCCAGTTTCACCGGTTATTCGGTGGGCCACTGGGAGGGCGACACGTTGGTGATAGATTCCAATGGCTACAACGACCAGACCTGGGTGGCCCGTTATGGCGTCTCCCATACCGATGCCCTGCATGTGAATGAACGCTATACCCGTAACAGTGTCGGCCAGATGGATATCACCGTGACGTTCACTGATCCCGGCACGTTCACGCAGCCCTGGGGTTACCAGACGAGTATGAAGCTGATGGCCGACACGGAAATGCTTGAAGCCGTGTGTGAATTTGGGACAGACAACTGGTCAGGCAGTCTCACGGATACTGAAGCCAACAGTGTCTATGTGGCGCCCGAGATTCTGGAACGTTATGTCGGGACCTACCGGGGACTCTATTCGGGCAGTGAACGGACCTACGAAGTGGCGGTTTCTGACGGCAAGCTGATTGCCACCATTGTGTCAGGCTACGATGCTATCGGGCTTGGCGCGGCAGGATTGGAAGCCGGTGTTCCCCGAACGCTTGTGCCTTTATCAGAAACGCTGTTTGATGGCGTTGGTCTGGGTTACCGTTTTGTCGTCAATGATGCAGGAGAGGTGGAGAGCTTTATCATTTCCCATGTCTCCGGGGATTACACGTACGGCAAATTGCCGGAATAGCAGGCTATGACACTCTCATAAATGCCAATCACCAGATTCACACAATCCGTTTTTACCTTGCCTGATGGCAGTGAATATCGAAGTTACTTTGACTTGCCGGCGGGTGAACAGCCCTGCCCCCTTGTCCTTATCCTGGGCGGTGGTCCGGGTGATGCCCGTATAGCCAGCAGTGCTTTTCGTATACATGGCGAGGCTCTCATCGATCGCGGCTGGGCCGTGGCAGCGCCTGTATCGTCCACGGCCAAATCCTTTCGGGGCACTGAAGGGGAGAAGGTGTGGCAACTCATCGAGGCGATCAGGAACAGCACGGATGTCGATGACAGTCCTGTGCTGTTGCTGGGGATATCCAACGGCGGGATTTCGGCGCTGGAAATGGCTGCGATGCATCCAGGAGACTTCCGGGGGATTATTGCGCTTCCTGCGATTGTTCCCGATACAGTCGCATTAAGCGATTTGGCAGGTGTACCCGTTTACCTGCGTATAGGCAGTGATGATCCGTTGGGGTGGGGGGAGTGCTTCGATAAAACAGTGGCTCGTCTGACGGACGCGGGTGCCGATCTGGATGCCAGACTGCTGACCGGGGTGAAACATACTGTTCAGCCGGACTGGGACGAGATCGATGCCTGGCTGCTTCGGGGACAGTGACTTTTGATTTGAAAAAGTCACTGCCCATTGATTTATTTTCCAAAACTCTCCGGCAGTTCCAGATAGCGCTGGGCGCTTTCCGGGTCACAGGGCAGCTGAATCATTTCAAAGTCCGGTGCATACACCATCTCGAGATCATAACCGATCGGTTCCGCCAGGTAGGTCGGGTCTGTCATCTGGAAGCTGTAAAAGATTCGTGTGCCGTCCTGGCTTAACTGGAAACGTTCGGTGAGATGCTTGTCCGGGCCGGAGGGCAGCTTCTGGGCGTTGCCCATTCCGTGTTCGGCAAATCGGGCCGTGTCGACCACCAACACATCGCCTTCCCAGTGACCGATCGAATGCCCCAGCACGGAAGGGGCAATACCTTCATGTGAGCTCTGGTTCATGTAAATGACCCGGTCCGCACTTTCAAGTTCGGTGTGGATGAGGATTTCATCGTCGCCCAGGGTGATCACTTTGGCATCGCCGATAATCATCAGGAAGGGCGGGGCATAGGACACGCAGTTCTTGCCCGGATTGTTGCCGTTCTCAAAGGTGGCGTGTGCGCGAATGCCTGCTTCCGTCAGTGGCCAGTCAGAGGGTTCGAAGAAGAAAAAATGTTTATTGATCTCGGGGGTGCCGACAGTGCGCCACTGCCCGGCCATGCTGCTGGACCCCTGTTCGGGAACGACCACCACCGGTGCACCACTGTTCACCTTGCGCATTTCCAGCAGGATGTTTTCAGGCGTGATCAGGCGGGCACCGAGCGCATGGAGCTGATTTCGGTCGGAGGAGGGGTTGGCGTAAATGGTCACCTCATCGCCGACAGCCACAGTGTCTGCCTTCCAACCGCGATTGCGCATGACGACAGCCGATGAGGCTTCGATCTCCCAGGATTGGGCGCGTCCGGCAGCATCTGTTGTCTGCAGTTGAATGTAGGAATGGGGGTTGGCCCATTTGTATTCGGTGATCACGCCCTTGAGTGTCACCTCGTTTTCCAGGTCGTAAGGTGCCCAGCTGTGGTGGGCAGCAGATTCGGTGCTATGCAGAATGAGCATGGAAGAAAACAGTGCCAGGCGTGGAATCATGTTGGACATTCGCTTCCCCTGTTATTGTTGGATTAAAGGATACGAAGATTCAGCCAATATAATTGACCCGATATGTGAATACAATGGCGCCATGGAGTACATGGCAGGCATCCTGTCATACCCCGGTCTTTGTTATTGGCCCTGTTTGGCCTGCTGGCCTGGTTTAACTGGCCTTGCCGCATGGCTGTGCACCAAATGGCGTGTCAAAACCTGTAAAATCTGGCGTCATGCCCGTTATGGTTTTGGCCGGAACGGATTTTGATATCACCCCCTCGACAGGACTTCATACCAGCATTCCATGGATCCCGCTAAACACATACTGGCCAAGGTATTTGGCTACGATGAATTTCGTCCCCCCCAGGCTGACATCATTGCCAAGCTGATCAATGGCGGTGATGCCCTGGTTCTGATGCCGACTGGTGGGGGGAAATCCCTGTGCTATCAGATTCCGGCACTGGTGCGCCCCGG
>CAZBBS010000042.1:0-24460 GCA_964490145.1 uncultured Enterobacteriaceae bacterium | reverse complement strand
CCATGATCTGCATGAGTCGGAAAATGAATTACGCGGCAAGCGTAAACAGGTTCAGGCACTGACTGACGAATTGCAGGTCATCTATAACAGCAAGAGCTGGAAACTCACCCGACCTTTACGCGGCATCACCAAGGTCCGTTATTTCCTGCGCACCGAAGGGGTCGGCGGCCTGCTGTCCAGGGTGAGGCTAAAATTGGCCGCCCGGTTCCAGCGGGTCAAAAAGATCAAGGCGCAGTCACCTGTCTCCGATCGCTACACCGCACTGGATTTTGCCGTGCCAGATCAGCCCCTGGTCAGCATTGTTATACCAGTCTACAACAAGTACCAGTACACCTTTCATTGCCTGAAAAGCATTCATGATCATGGCAGCAGGCTGCCCTTTGAAATCATTGTGGTCAATGACTGCTCTTCGGACAAAACCCTGGATATGCTGGGTGGCATTTCCGGTATCACCGTTATCAATAACGAAAAAAATCTGGGTTTCATCCGCTCCTGTAATGCCGGCGGAGAAGCCGCTCGCGGTGAGTACCTAGTCCTGCTCAATAACGACACCGAAGTGCGGCCCGGCTGGCTGGAGGCCCTCCACCAGACATTCACCGATTTTCCTGATGCCGGCCTGGTGGGAGCGAGACTGGTGTTTGCCAACGGCACCCTGCAGGAAGCCGGCGGTATCGTCTGGCGCGATGGGTCAGCCTGGAATTATGGACGGGGCGGTGACCCCAATACGCCTGAATATTCCTATTCCCGCCAGGTGGATTACTGCTCAGGTGCCTGCCTGATGCTGCCGCTGGCTGATTACCAGGGGTTTGGCGGCTTCGACACCCTGTACCTGCCCGCCTATTATGAAGATACCGATCTGGCCTTCAAGGTGCGGCAGGCCGGCAAAAAGGTCTATTACCAGCCGGGTGCCACCATCATCCATTTTGAAGGGATTACCTCCGGTACGGATACCGGCAGCGGGATCAAGCAGTACCAGCAGATCAATCACGGTAAATTCTTTGAGCGCTGGGAGGAGAGTCTCAAGGCGCATCGCCCCAATGCCAGGTTGCCCCACCTGGAAAAGGAGCGGCATATTGAAAAACGCATTCTGGTAGTTGATGCCCGCGTATTGATGCCTGACCATGACTCCGGCTCTCTGAGAATGTTCAATATCCTGAAAATTCTGCAACGCATCGACTACAAGGTCACCTTCGTTCCCGCCAACCTGCAGTACCACGAAAAATATACCCCCATGATGCAGAGCCTGGGGTTTGAGTGTCAGTACGTTCCTTATGTGCAGTCTGTGTCGAAATATCTGGAAGATTATGGCCAGCAGTTTGATGCCGTGATACTCAGCCGGGCCGATTACGCCGAACGTTTTATCGATGATGTGAGAGCCTTCTGTCCTCAGGCAAAAGTGCTGTTCGATACCGTGGATTTGCACTTTCTGCGTGAGCAGCGAGAAGCCGAACTCAATGGCAATACGCTTTTGGCCGAATCCGCCGCCATGCGTAAAACCCAGGAACTGTCCATTGCACGCAAGGCTGACGTCACGCTGGTGGTCAGTCCGGTGGAGCTGGAGCTGTTCAGAGAAGAAGCACCCGATGTCACCGTCAACCTGCTGAGCAACATTCACCAGTCCTATGAAACCGGCAAACCCTTCGGGGAACGCCAGGACATTCTGTTTATCGGCAACTTCGAACACCCCCCCAACACTGATGCCATGATCTGGTTTCTGGATCAGGTGTTCCCGCTTGTTCAGGCCGGGAATTCAGACATCACCCTGAAGATTGTTGGCGGCCATGTACCCCAGCAACTGCAGGCCCGTGCCGGCAAACACGTGGACATCACCGGCTTTGTCGATGACATCCAGCCCCTGTTCGACAACATTCGCCTGTCCATCGCCCCCTTGCGATATGGTGCCGGGGTGAAAGGCAAAATCAATTCCAGCATGTCCTATGGTGTGCCCATGGTGGTCAGTACCATTGCGGCCGAAGGGATGAACCTGATTCATGGAGAGGACATCCTGATTGCCGATGCGCCCGAAGACGTCGCCCGGGAAATCCTGAGGCTCTATGACGATGAAGGCTTATGGCAGACGTTGTCCGAGGCGGGGAAACGCAATATAGAGCAGCACTTTTCCTTTGCTGTTGCTGAAACCCAGCTCAGGGACGTCCTGCCCTGATCAGACTTCCGACTGCCCCTGTGAGCCAACCTGGGCAGCTTCGCGAGGTTCCGGCAGGTCCAGTGGAATCGGGTGATACCAGCGCCCGGTCAGGGCCTTGAAGAACCAGTACAGCACCGACACAATGCCCAGGCTCAGACCCAGCACAACGCCGGCATCAACAATGCCCCGCCAGGGTTGCGGCATCATCCTGACCAGCATGACCAGCCCGATGATCCCCAGCGTGATGCAGTACGACACTATCTTGCGCTTGCGGGTGGCGTGGATGTACCCCATGCAAAACAGGGGGGCCAGGACTCGCAATATCACTGGCACGTTGTCACGCAGGTAATTGGCGCGAGCCACTACCCGGGGTGAAAAGGCCTTGTGGAAGCCCTTGTAACCTTCCGCCCAGCCCATCCAGGGGACGAACAGGGCCAGCAACAGCCAGTGCTGCCAGCCAAAGGTGTAGTCCTGCAACTCCAGGATGCGTGGTGACAGACGCATGATGGCTGTGGACAGAAACAGCACGACGCCGGCAACACCCCAGAAAAAACCTAATTGTCGCAAATGGGTAACCTGAAATATCCGGTCCTGAAAAAGAGGGCGGCATTGTAGCAAAGAATAAATGGGGAAGGGTGAATTCCAGGCATACCTCCCTGGTGAGATCGGCAGGAAAGGATGTCATTTATTCCAGGAGCCTCGGGGATTCGGGGGGAGGATGGCAGGGCCAGGTGCGGAGACGTCCGAGGCATGGATGCCGAGGCCGAGTGCACAGGGATGTACGTCTACGATCTCCGAACCTGGCCCTGCCATCCTGCCCAGACACTGGAAAAAGACACCCTTTCCCAAGGACGTTTTATAAGCTGCCCTGCTCCCCCTTTTTGCTATAATCCCCCGACTTGCATTCATGGGACAACCGTCCACCGGAGTGGTAAATGACAATCAGACTTGCCGTCGTGATGGATCCCATCAAATCCATTAATTTCAAGAAAGACACCTCCCTGGCCATGTTAAACGCGGCCCAGAAACGAGGCTGGACCCTGTCCTATATCGAACAGCGCGGCCTGTACCTGGAAGATGGCAAGGCCATGGCCATCATGCAGGACCTGAACGTGAAGATGGATCCCAACGGCTGGTATGAACTGGGCGAGGAAGTTCGTGCGCCACTGTCATCCGTGGATGTGATCCTGATGCGCAAGGACCCGCCCTTCAACCGGGAGTTCATTTACTCCACCTATATCCTAGAGCAGGCTGAACGAGAAGGTGTACTGGTGGTGAACAAGCCCCAGTCATTGCGTGATTTCAATGAAAAAGTCAGCGCCACCCTGTTCCCCCAGTGTTGTACGCCGGTGCTGGTCACCCGTGATAAAAAGCTGCTGGTGGAGTTTCACCGTGCCCATCAGGATGTCATCTTCAAGCCCCTGGATGGCATGGGTGGTACTGGTGTCTTTCGCATCAAGCCAGGTGATCCCAACGTCAGCGTCATCATTGAAACGCTCACCGAATACGGTGGCCGCCAGATCATGGCCCAGAAGTTCATCCCGGAAATTACCAAGGGCGACAAGCGTATCCTGATGATCAATGGCGAATCCGTTGGTTATGCCCTGGCACGCTTGCCGGCAGAGAACGAAACCCGAGGCAACCTTGCTGCCGGCGGGACCGCCAAGGGCGTTGAGCTGTCGGATCGCGATCGCTGGATTTGTGACCAGGTTGGCCCCACGCTGAAAAAACACGGGTTAATATTTGTCGGTATTGATGTCATCGGTGACTATCTCACGGAAATCAATGTGACCAGTCCGACCTGCGTGCGTGAACTTGATGAAGCATTCAACCTGGATATTGCCGGTGATCTGATGACCTGTATTGAAGGCTTGTTAAAGGAACAACACTGAGCGCTCTGCCCCGGGGGGGCCGGCCCTGACAAATGAATACCGCGGTCTCCACTGACAATACTTCCCTTTCCGGAGAACGCTTCGGTTTTACCCTGTTTGTCTCCATTTGCCTTCACGTCGTCCTGATTCTGGGTGTGGGCTTCACCGTGTTTGAAAAGATGAGTTCCAGCAATACCCTGGAAATCACCCTGGCGCAGTATCGCAGTGAGGAAGCCCCGGAAAATGCCGACTTCCTCGCCCAGGAAAACCAGCAGGGCAGCGGCACCCTGGAAGAAAAGGCCGCACCCAGCACCCAGGTGCAATCCCGCTTTAATGACAATGTGATTCAGGAAGTCAGCCCCTATATAGAGTCCTCTGCTGCTGAAGCAGAAACTCTGGACCAGGTGTTAACCACACAAACCGACAGCCGGGTTGTCAATGTGGAGGAAACCCGCGAAGAAGTCATTGAGGAAGAACGCGAGCAGCCGGTGGACAACCTGACCGACAGTAATTTCGAGGATCGCCTGGCCAGCCTCCAGGCCCAGCTTGATATACGCCGCCAGGCCTACGCCAAACGTCCCCGGCGTTACACCATATCATCGGCCTCCACCCAGAAAGCACGGGACATTCTTTATCTGGATAACTGGCGCAAGAAAGTGGAAGCCGTAGGCAACCTCAACTATCCAGCCCAGGCCAGTGCCCAGGGTATTCACGGGAATCTGCGACTGCTGGTATCCATACTGGCGGATGGCTCGATTTCCGATGTGCGCGTACTCAGCTCTTCCGGCCATCGCATTCTCGATGAGGCCGCCATCCAGATTGTGCATCTGGCCGCCCCTTTCGAACCCTTTCCGCCAGACATGGAAAAGGAAATCGATGTCCTCGATATCATTCGTACCTGGCAGTTCCAGCGCAACAACCAATTGAGCAGTTTTTAGCGGGGCCTTGATCCGGCGCATATTGAAACCTTCCACCCTGCCCCAATATAGTTATTGAGATGCTGCATAGCATGTACAATAGGGTGCAGACCATGAGCGATACCACTGAAAACACATTGGATTTGACCAATCACTTCCTGATTGCCATGCCGCAATTGAGCGGCTCCTACTTTGGCAATACGGTGGTCTATATGTGGCAGCATGGTAAGGACGGTGCGCTGGGTCTCGTCGTGAACCTGCCTCTTGATCTCAAGCTCAAGGAAATCTTCAGCCAGCTGGATATTGAAATTCAGCGCCCTGAAGCTGGTGAGGAAGTCATCCTTTCGGGCGGCCCAGTGGAAACAGACAAGGGCTTCATCATTCATGATGCCCACGGACACTGGCAGTCCACATTAAAAGTCACTGAGGACATCAGCATTACCACATCCAAAGATATCCTGGATGACATCAGCCGTGGTAAAGGACCGGAACATTATCTCGTCGCCCTGGGTTGCGCCGGCTGGAGTCCCGGCCAACTGGAGCAGGAAATTGCGGATAATTCCTGGATCACCTGCCCGGCCAGCAAGGACATTATTTTCTCCCACGACTTCACCAAAAAGCCGGATATGGCTGCAGCGACCCTTGGCTTTCACATGGACCAGCTGACCACCGACGTGGGCATGAGCAGCTAGATTGCCGGAGACCGAATCCCCTGAGCACAACAATCCACTCCCTGCTCTGTTTTGATTACGGTACCCAGAAGATCGGTGTGGCGGCCGGGCAGACCATCACCGCAACAGCATCTGCTCTGCCGGTGTTGAAAGCCAAAAATGGCGACCCCGACTGGGAAGCACTGGACGCCCTGGTAAAACAATGGAAGCCGGGCGCCTTTGTTGTTGGCATGCCCTTCAACATGGATGGCACGGAAAATGTCATGACCGGCAAAGCCCGGGCCTTTGCCAAAAGGCTCGAAGAGAAATATTCCCTGCCCTGCCATACCATGGATGAACGCTTGACCTCTCGCGAAGCCAGGAACCTGAGCCGGGAAAACGCTGAAGCCAGCGGCAGAAAATTCAATGAACGGGCTGTTATTGACAGTTTGTCTGCACAGCTGATTCTGGAATCCTGGCTGGCAGAAAACGGCTGACCATAATCAGTACTGTTTTATGGTCTGCAGGACCTGAACACTGACCTTGCCGTACCAGTGTGACCTGCCCTTCGCCTGAGCCGCCTTGTGCTCAGGATTGTTTTTCCAATTGGCGATCTGCTCCAGGGAATCCCACCACGATATCGCCACTTCCTCATCCCCTTCGGTATAGGCGACAAAATCCCGGCATCCGTATTCCTCAAAGGCCAGCGTCCGCAACTTTTCAGCTGTTGCGGAATACTCGTCATCGAGTTGTTTTATGGTGGCTCGGAAGATTACGACGTACATGGAATATCGACCAGGCAAATAGTTGCTTACGATTCCCGTTCAGGAAATTTTGACGATATTGAAACCAGGAAAAGGATCATGTTTCGTGTCTGGCAAGGCAAAAGATTTTTGGCAGCGCCAAGTTTACGTGCAGTAAACGTCGGCGTGACAAAAATCTTTTAACGCAGTCAGGCGCGGAACAGGGCCTTTTCCGATTATTACAATTGGTTTGGATCTTTGGCCTTGTGTTGGGCTTCTTTGCGATCTACGAGTCCCTTCTGCACCAGGGTCTTCAAACACTGGTCCAGCGTCTGCATCCCCACTGACTGGCCGGTTTGAATGGCAGAGTACATCTGCGCAATCTTGTCTTCACGGATCAGGTTTCGAATAGCCGAAGTGCCAATCATGATTTCATGGGCCGCCACTCGACCACCGCCCACTTTCTTGAGCAGGGTCTGACTGATCACGGCCTGCAGGGATTCCGACAGCATGGATCGCACCATGGCTTTTTCTGCCGCCGGGAACACGTCAACAATACGGTCAATGGTTTTCGCCGCTGACGTGGTATGCAGGGTGCCGAAAACAAGGTGACCGGTTTCTGCAGCAGTCAGTGCCAGGCGGATGGTTTCCAGGTCACGTAGCTCACCCACCAGGATAATGTCAGGGTCTTCACGAAGAGCTGAACGCAGGGCTTCATTAAACCCGTGAGTATCACGATGCACTTCACGCTGGTTGATCAGCGACTTTTTACTTTCGTGAACAAATTCGATCGGGTCTTCGATGGTCAGGATGTGGTGGTAAAAATTGGAATTGATGTAATCGATCATCGCTGCAAGCGTGGTGGACTTACCGGAACCGGTGGGTCCTGTCACCGCAATCAGGCCGCGGGGATTTTCAGACACCTTCTTGAACACCTCCCCCATACCCAGCTGTTCCATACTCAGCACCTTGGAAGGAATGGTACGAAATACCGCAGCGGCACCGCGGTTCTGGACGAAGGCGTTTACCCTGAAACGCGCCAGCCCGGGAATTTCAA
The DNA here is from genome assembly GCA_964490145.1 of uncultured Enterobacteriaceae bacterium. Taxonomy (GTDB): domain Bacteria; phylum Pseudomonadota; class Gammaproteobacteria; order Pseudomonadales; family Pseudohongiellaceae; genus Eutrophocola. The sequence continues at coordinate 17,076 of CAZBBS010000042.1, read as the reverse complement.
ACGAGAAATCCGACTCCAGGAATTCCTCATAATCCTTGCGCTGCTTGTCGTTCATGATTTCATAAATCAGGCCATGAACTTCCTTGTGATCCATGGAGGGCACATTGATCCGGCGAATATCACCATCGACACGAATGAGCGGTGGCATGCCAGCAGTGATGTGAAGGTCGGAAGCGCCCTGCTGGACACTGAAGTTAAGCAACTCTTGAATATTCATGGCCCCGTATACCTCCTATAATGTCCTGCCGTTGCAGGAAACAAGCATGTCGTCGAGCATAACAGAAAATCTGGAAAAAGTTCGTCATCGAATTCGGCAGTACGTGGAAAAGTATGGCCGAATCGAGCAGAGCGCTCAATTAATTGCCGTCAGTAAAACCCACGGCCCGGACAAGGTTCGTGAAGCGGCTGATATCGGACAGCAGGACTTCGGTGAGAATTACCTGCAGGAAGCCCTGGATAAAATCCAGGCTCTGTCTGATCTGCCTCTGACCTGGCACTTCATCGGTCCGATCCAGTCCAACAAAACCCGGCCTGTCGCTGAGAATTTCCAGTGGGTGCACACGGTGGATCGCGTGAAAATCGCCCAGCGCCTGAATGACCAGCGCCCGGATACCCTTCCTCCACTGAACATTCTGTTACAGGTGAACCTGAGTGCAGAAGCGACCAAATCCGGCACGTCGCTGCAAGAGCTGCCTGCCTTGGCCGATGCCGTCGCCGCCATGCCGCATCTGCTACTTGCCGGACTCATGACGATTCCGGCTCCGGAAGCAGATTTTGAAAAACAGCGCCTTGTATTCCGGCAGTTACGGGATGCCAGGGACCAGCTTGCAAGCAGTGGTTATACCAGCTGCCAGCACCTGTCCATGGGGATGAGCAGCGATTTTGAAGCGGCCATTGCCGAAGGCGCCACCATGGTTCGGATAGGGACGGATATTTTTGGGAAACGCGAGCCGATTCCTTAGGCAACTGCGTGAAGCACGGACAGGTTGTTGAGACATCGGAACGGCTGAGCCACCTTTTTTACAAGTCATTCGCCTTGCCCTTGCATGATGCGTAAGAAAAACCTGTCCCGGGGAATGGTGCCCTGGCGTCATTGCGCCTGCGGCGCCTTCGTTCACTATTCATACAACTCCTAAGGTACAATGCGCGGATGAATAACACACAACTGACTATTGGCTTCATTGGTGCCGGCAACATGGCGTCAGCCCTGATCAGCGGGCTGGTGGCACGTGGCTGGCAACCCGGCCAGATCTGGGCCTCGGATGCCGACCAGGACAAGCTTGATGCCTTTTCAAAAGATGGCATCCAGACCACCATGGACAACAGCGACATCATCGCCCATGCCGACGTGGTCATCCTGGCCGTCAAACCCCAGGTCATGGCAACAGTACTGACCCCCTTGCGCGATCAACTGGGTGAACGTGACTGCATGCTCGTATCCATTGCGGCGGGCATTTCCATGGCCAACCTGCTGGACTGGACACATCCGGACCAGGCAATTGTCCGCTGCATGCCCAATACCCCGGCCCTGGTGGGCAAAGGCGCCAGCGCCCTGTATGCCAATGCCCGGGTTTCAGCGGAACGCCGTCAGGCGGCGGAAGATATTCTCGGTGCCGTCGGTATCACCTGTTGGCTGGATAAGGAGGAAGACATGGATGCCGTCACCGCCCTGTCAGGCTCCGGCCCGGCCTATTTCTTCCTGCTCATGGAATCCATGATTGCCGCCGGTATTGAGCTGGGTCTGAGCCCGCAGGCTGCAGAACTGCTATGTAAACAGACAGCCCTCGGGGCGGCGGACCTTGCCATGCAAAGTGATGTGGATGTGGGTGAACTCAGACGTCGGGTCACCTCCCCCGGCGGCACCACGGAGGCGGCACTGAAGCAGTTTGCAGCGGAAGATTTCAATGCTATGGTTGGCCGCGCATTGGCTAAAGCTGCCACACGTTCCAGGGAGCTGGCAGCCCCTGCCGACAATTAATCAAGTATCTAGAACAACAGGATTGAAGGGAAATACGCCGTTATGGGTGGAGCAATAGGACAAGTCATCGTACTAGTGGTCAATACTGTCGGCCACCTGTTCATGCTGGCGCTGCTCCTGCGTTTTCTGCTGCAGGTGACCAAGGCAGACTTCTACAATCCTGTCTCCCAGTCCCTGGTAAAAATGACGGCGCCGATACTCAATCCCCTGCGCCGGGTCATTCCGTCATGGCACGGGTTCGATATCGCCACACTGCTGGTGGCCCTGGTATTCGGTACGCTCGCCTCGGCACTGATGATTTTTGCTGCCGGCTATGTCATCCCGGGCATCGGTACACTGATCAGCTGGGCTTTTCTGGGCATGGTGTCCTACGTGTTAAAAATCTATTTCTGGGGCCTGCTTATATCCGTTATTGCCAGCTGGGTTTCCCCCTTCAGCGCCAACCCGGCCATGATGCTGGTGCATCAATTACTTGAGCCTGTTCAGTCCCTGTTTCGCAAAGTGATCCCGCCCATGGGGGGGCTGGACCTGTCACCAATCTTTATTTTCCTGGCAATCCAGATAGTCGAAAGCATCGTGGTCGGCACCCTCCGGCAAGGCCTTGGCCTTGGCGCACAGGCCGCCATGTTTGTGATCGGTGTATAAACGGGCTGCCCCTTAACCGCTGTTATTGATATGGCAAAAACCATTCCAGCCGATTCTGTCGGTATCGTGACACCCCAGCGTATTCATTTTGATGAACCGCTGGAGCTGCGCAGTGGACGGATAATCGATCAGTACGACCTGATGGTGGAAACCTATGGTGAACTGAATGCCGATAAATCCAATGCCATACTCATCTGCCATGCCCTGAGTGGTGATCACCATGCCGCCGGATACCACAATGCCGAAGACGACAAGGAAAAGCCCGGCTGGTGGGATTGCTGCATTGGTCCCGGCAAGGCCTTTGATACCAACGATTTCTTTGTAGTGTGCCTCAACAACCTGGGTGGCTGCGCCGGCAGTACCGGACCCTCGTCCATTAATCCGGATACAGGCAAGCCCTTTGGCCCTGACTTTCCCATTATCACCGTGCGTGACTGGGTGAAAAGTCAGGCCCGGCTGGCAGACCATCTGGGCATCAGACAGTGGGCCGCTGTCATCGGCGGCAGTCTTGGCGGCATGCAGGTCATGCGCTGGGCCATTTCCTATCCGGATCGTCTGCGCCATGCCCTTATCATTGCCTCGGCACCCAAACTGTCAGCGCAGAATATTGCCTTTAATGAGGTGGCCAGGCAGTCCATAACCGGCGACCCGGATTTTCATGACGGCCGCTATTATGATTTCAACACTTACCCGAAAAAGGGACTGATGCTGGCCCGCATGGTAGGCCATATCAACTACCTCTCGGACCAGGCCATGCGCGACAAGTTCGGCAAGGATGCGATTGAAGGCAAGTTCGGTCGAGACCTGCGCACCGGCAAACTGAATTTCAGTTACGACGTCGACTTCCAGGTGGAAAGCTACCTCAAATACAAGGGCGAAACCTTCTCGTCCAAGTTTGATGCCAATACCTACCTGCTGATCACCAAGACCCTGGATTACTTCGATCCCGCCGTGGATTACGACTACGATCTGAGCAAGGCCTTTGTGAACAGCCAATGCAAGTTCCTGGTGATTTCCTTTACCAGTGACTGGCGTTTTCCGCCTGAGCGTTCGCGGGAAATCGTCAACACGCTGGTCAAGGCCAGGAAACCGGTCAGCTATCTGGACATCGAAGCCGACCAGGGCCACGATGCCTTCCTGCTGCCGATTCCCCGTTACATTGAAGCGTTAAAATCCTATATGGCCCGTGTCGCTGACGAACTGGCACCGGAACAAGGAGCGGTTGATGCGGGCTGATCTTGAAATCATCCAGGCCTGGATTGAAAACGACACCCGCGTTCTGGACCTGGGGTGTGGTGACGGCACCTTCCTGGCTCACCTGAAGGCAGAGAAAAACGTCTTTGATTGTGGTCTGGAAATTGATCCGGACAACATCAACAAATGTTTACGAGCCGGGGTCAATGTCATCCAGCAGGACCTGAACAAGGGGCTGTCCAATTTCAGAGATGGCAGTTTCGACACTGTGCTGTTGGCACACACGCTACAGACTGTTGAACGCCCGGACATTCTGGTGGAAGAGATGCTGCGCATAGGCAAGAACTGCATTATCACCTTTCCCAATTTTGCCTACTGGCGCCACCGGATGTTCCTGCTGACTAATGGCTACATGCCGCAATCAAAGGCCCTGCCCTACGAGTGGTACGACACACCGAACATTCATCATTGCACCATTCGGGATTTCGATACCCTGTGCAAGAAAAGAAACATCAAGGTTCTGCGCAAGACTGTTGTGGACTTCAATCACAACAGCAGCTTCCTGATGAACCTGCACCCGAACCTGTTTGGCATCAACGCCATCTACCATTTCACCCGCTGATGACCATGAAGCAACTACTGCCCTGGATGATGACATTGCTGCTACCGGTTTTCAGCATGTCAGCAATGGCAGAATCAAAGGACTTCGGGGATTACACGGTTTACTACCAGGCCGTGAACAGCACCTTCATCAATGCCGAGATCGCCAAACAGTATGGCATTGTCCGTGGCGACCGCCGGGCCTTCCTGAATATCAGCATCAGCAAGCGCGATGACAGCGGCAGCATGCATGCCGTCACCGCCAACGTCAGCGGCGGCAAGCGCAACCTGCTGGGTCAGGTGGGCAATATTGCCTTTCGGGAAATTCGGGAGGAAAACGCCATCTACTACATCGGGGAATTTGATTTTTCCAATGCGGAAATCATCAGGTTTGCCATTACCGTGCAGCCGGAAGGCAGTAACCAGAGCGAAGAGGTTCGCTGGGAAACCCGCCTGTACAGCAACTGACTAAAGCAACTGACTAAGGACACCCATATTGATCAGTTTTGAAAAAATCGTGCTCGCCAGTGGTAATGCCGCCAAACTGGGGGAGATGCAGGCCATCCTCGCTCCACGGAATATCACCCTGGTACCGCAATCGGCTTTTGACATTCCCGATGCCATCGAAGATGGCCTGAGTTTCGTGGAAAACGCCATTATCAAGGCACGCCATGCCAGCAAGCTGTCGGGCCTGCCCGCCCTGGCCGATGACAGCGGCCTGGTCGTGGACGCGCTGGATGGGGAGCCCGGCATCTATTCTGCCCGTTATGCCGGTCAATCAGGTTCGCGTGCGGAAGTGGATGCTGCCAACAACGCCCTGTTGCTGGAGAACCTGGAACAGGTACCTGAGGAAGATCGTGCCGCCCGCTTCCAATGCTGCATCGCGCTGGTGCGTTATCCCAATGATCCCATGCCCCTGATCTGCCAGGGCAGCTGGGAAGGCCGCATCCTGTTTGAGGAAGCCGGGGATAACGGCTTTGGCTATGACCCCCTGTTTTATGTACCCACCCATGAGTGTGCCTCTGCCGAACTGGACCCCGATGTGAAAAATGCCCTGAGCCACAGGGGCCAGGCCCTGAATCACCTGATGACACATTTCCCGGCATGACGCTGACGGCTCCAGGCCTGCCTCCACTGAGCCTGTACATTCATATCCCCTGGTGCCTGCAAAAATGTCCATACTGTGATTTCAACTCCCATGCTGTGAGTGGCAATTTGCCGGAAAGCGAGTATGTCAGCGCTCTGCTGGCCGACCTGGAACAGGACCTGGAATATGTCCAGGGACGCGCCCTGACATCCATCTTCATTGGCGGCGGAACACCCAGTTTGTTTAGCCCTGCATCACTGGCCACACTGCTGACAGAAACAGAAAAACGCCTGCCTTTTGCCAGCGATATAGAAATCACCCTGGAGGCCAACCCCGGTACTTTCGAGGTGGAAAAGTTCAGAGAGTTTCGCGATGCCGGGATTAATCGCCTTTCAGTGGGTATCCAGAGTTTTGATGACGGGCAGTTGAAAACCCTTGGGCGGGTGCACAGTGCCAGGGAAGCGCACTTTGCCCTGGACCAGATCAGGGCCACCGGTTTTGACAACTTTAACCTCGACCTGATGTTTGGCCTGCCTGACCAGACGCTGGATCGGGCCATGACTGATCTGGATGCCGCTTTGACTTATGCGCCGCCTCACCTGTCCTGGTACCAGCTGACCATTGAACCCAATACGGTGTTTTATTCTCGCCCACCCCAATTGCCGGAAGACGACAATATTGCGGAAATCCAGGAAGCCGGGATCAACAAGCTGGCCCAGGCCGGGCTCAAACGCTACGAGGTGTCAGCCTACAGCCAGACCGGTCGGCAGGCCCGGCATAACCGCAATTACTGGGAGTTCGGGGATTATCTGGGCATTGGCGCCGGCGCCCATGGTAAGGTCACCATCGCCGGATCAGGCGAGATGCTGCGTACCCGCAAATCCAAACTGCCGTCTATTTACCTCAGGGCCGATGAAAAATTTACCGCTGAACAACACCCTATCCCGCAAGAGGACCTGGCCCTGGAGTTCATGATGAATGTTCTGCGGCTTACTGATGGTTGTGATGAATCCCTGTTTACAGCGCGTACCGGTCTGCCGCTGGCAAGTATTACACAGACCCTGGCGGCATTACGCCGCAAGGGTCTGCTCAAACCCGACCGTTTAGCAACGAGCGACAAGGGCCTGTTGTTTCTCAATGACGTTCTGGGAGAATTTCTGGATGAACCCGGTGATGATAACCGGATCACGGTAAAGCCTGCCTGACCAGACTGAAGAGGACCATCTCATGGATATTCCACTTTATGTCGTCGATGCCTTCACTGATAAACCCTTCCAGGGCAATCCGGCTGCCGTATGCCCCCTGAACGCCTGGCTGAATGATGACCTCATGCAGGCCATTGCCGCTGAAAACAACCTGTCGGAAACCGCGTTTCTGGTGCCGGCTGGCGACAGCTATGAGCTGCGCTGGTTTACACCAAAGGTGGAAGTGGACCTGTGCGGTCATGCCACCCTGGCCAGTGCTTTTGTCCTGGCCATGACCAGCCAGAGCAAACATCCGGTTTTCCGCTTCCAGACCAAAAGCGGCGAACTGACCGTCAGTGAAAAAGACGGCTGGTTCACCCTGGATTTCCCGGCCCGGGAGCTGGAAGATATTGAAGATGCCAAAACCATCATCAATCAGATCGGGGAGGCCTGTGGACTGCGTCCGGATGCCGTCATCAAGGCTGCAGCCAATTGCATGGCGGTTTACAGTAATGAAAAGATCATACGAATGATTACACCCGACTTTGCCAAAGTCGCTGCGCTGGACTTTCGGGGTTTGGTCATCACGGCGCCAGGAGACAGGCACGATTTTGTCTCGCGTTTTTTTGCTCCACGCGTCGGCATCAACGAAGACCCGGTGACCGGATCAATACACTGCGGCCTGATTCCCTACTGGCACCGCAAAACCGGCAAGACCGAACTGCACGCCTTTCAGGCCTCAGGTCGTGGTGGCGAGCTGATTTGTCATCATCGGGGCGAGCGGGTGGAAATCAGCGGCCAGGGCGTGCTGTTCAGTGAGGGAAAAATCCATATCTGACAAGACCTTAGGATTTTTCCCAAATAAGCCGGGATCAAGTACAATACACCGGTTCAATTGAGAGAGACGTCATGACTTCAGATCCCTACAACATTGCCTGTAACCATGGATTCATCCAATCCTCCTGTTCAGATTGCAATCTCAAAGGGCTTTGCTTGCCGATTGCCATGGATATCAAGGATATCGACAAGGTCAATGACATCATTCGCCGCAGCCGGCCCATTCATGCCGGCGAACATCTGTATCGCACCGGTGACTCCTTCACCTCCATCTTTGCCGTGCGTTCAGGTTCCATCAAAACCTATTTGCTGGATGACGATGGCATAGAACAGGTCACCGGTTTTTATCTACCGGGTGAAATCCTGGGCTTTGATGGCATTGGCACCAGCAAGCACGGGTGCAACGTGTTATCCATGGAAACATCCACCGTCTGCGAAATCCCTTTTGAACGCATCGAAGAACTGTCTTTGCAGATTCCCGTCTTGCAGCGCCACTTCTTCCAGTTGATGAGCCAGCAGATCGAAGCCGATCACCAGATGATGATGACCCTGAGCAAGAAAAATGCTGAAGGCCGTGTCGCCACCCTGTTGCTGAGCCTGTCCAAACGCTATGGCCGTCGCAACCTGTCGCCGCATTCCCTGCGTTTGCCCATGTCCCGTATGGATATCGGCAACTTCCTGGGTCTGACCATAGAAACCGTCAGCCGGACATTCAGTCGCATGCAGAAAGAAGGCATCATCAATGTGGATGGTCGTGAAATCCACATCAATGATCATGCCAGGCTGCAACAAATCTGCCACGCCTCCAAATAATTCCCCAGGGCACCTGCCCTGTTGACTTACATCAACCACCTGCCGGAATGGGATTGCCGGGTTTTGTGCTTTGGTTCAACAATAGCGCCCATGTCAAATGTAATCCCCATCACAGCAGCACGAGACGCTATCAACCGGCGAACGCCGCCCCTGAATGCGGACTGCGCCCGCCAGGCACTACGCCTGTTGCTGGATTCGCTGATGACTGACGAAAACTGCAAACGTTTTCGGGCGTTCCCCGAAGGGTACTGTCGTGATTTTGGCCTGAGTCTGGAACAGATACACGCCATCACCGATCTGGACATTGTCAGGTTGTTGAAGCTGGGCGGAACCACCAGCGAACTGGAAAGACTGACCAGTTTGTATGGTCTGGATCTGAAAGAACTTTGTGCAGACCAGAGCGGCAAGAGCCTGGAGGAAGTTCAACAGCAGCTTGCCTGTGAATAAAGGCAGCAATCCCCGTTTGAGATAATCCCCCCGTTACCAGATAATTCGCCCTTGATCTCATTCAGTGCGAATTGTCTGGTTTTTGATGTTAGGCACCCTGTTTTTTTACCTGTCGAAGTTTATCTGGGCCCTGGTGGCACCGGCTTCTGTGCTCTACCTGTTGTTCGTGGGAGGATGCCTGCTGCTCTGGTTCGGGAAAACCCGCCTGGCCAGCCGGGTTCTCGGACCAACCCTGGCCCTGTTCACGCTGGTCGCCTTTCTTCCACTGGGGAATTGGCTGGCCACTCCATTGGAGCAGCGCTTTGAAGCCAACCCTGAATTACCTGAGTCAGTCGATGGCATCATCATGCTGGGCGGCGCTGTCGATGCCATGACCTCATACATCTGGAATCAGCCGGAATTCGGCCCCGCTGCCGATCGCTACTTTGCCCTGGCTGATCTTGCCCGGCAATATCCGGATGCCACACTGGTGTTCACCGGGGGTTCCGGCAGCGTTCGTGACCAGGCGTTCAAGGAAGCCGATATTGCCGAGGTTGTGTTTGCTACGATCGGCATAAATGGACGTAATCTGGTCATGGAACGGGAATCCCGAAATACTCAGGAGAACGCCCTAAACAGCAAGGCTCTGGTCAACCCTGAACCTGGAGAATCCTGGGTATTGATTACATCAGCCCAGCACATGCCCCGATCAGTGGGCATATTCTGCCAGCAGGGCTGGCCGGTTATTCCCTATCCGGTTGATCATAAAACAGCACCCGGCAGACAGTTCAGGATTGAATTCAACCCGGGTGAGAATTTAGGAAGTTTGAATCATGTTACCCGTGAGTGGCTGGGTCTGCTGGCTTATTATCTGACCGGGAAATCCGATTCTCTTCTACCTGCCGGTTGTCATTAACACCTTCTTAACACCAAGGAGAACCCATTGGCTATCTGGAAAAAAAACGTCACGCTGGATGACATCCGCCCCCTGATGAAAGACACCCTGTCCGAACATGTGGGCATGGAGCTGACAGAGCTGGGCGATGACTTTCTCAAGGGTACGCTCCCGGTGGACAACCGCACCCGTCAGCACATGGGGATTATCCATGGAGGCGCGTCGGTGGTATTGGCCGAAACGCTGGGTAGCGTGGTGGGAAACCTGTGTACACCACACGGCTTCCACATCGTTGGCCTGGACATCAATGCCAACCATGTCCGTCCCGGCAGACCGCCGTATGTCACAGGTATAGCCCGCCCATTGCACATCGGTCGCACCACTGTCGTGGTGGAAATCAATATCTATGATGCTGACGACAAACTGGTCTGCGTGTCCCGACTGACCACTGCTGTGCTGCCGGACAAAACATGAACAGACTCGCCGACGAAGCCCTTCACCTGTGTAAAAAAGGGGACGCAGGCATCAGCAAGGAAGATGCCGAAACACTTCTGACGAAAATTCCGGCGTGGTCAGTGATCACTGACGGCGAAACCGTAAAACTGATGCGTGTGTATACATCCCGGGATTACGAATTTTTACTTGCACTGATGAATAAATTCGGGGCCATGGCCCAGCAGGTCAACCATCATCCAGCCCTGCTTCTGGAATGGGGCAAACTCACCGTCACCTGGTGGACTCACACCATCGAAGGCCTGCACCGCAACGACTTCATCATGGCCGCGCGCTGTGACCGGGCGGCCATGCTGGTGCATGGGCTCTAGCGCGCTACTGGCGCGCCAGAGGCAGGAGACAGAAGGCAAGAGGCAGGGACACGGTTTGATTATCAGGAGTTGACGATAAGAAGTGTGGCAAAGCAATAAAATGAATATTTAAATGTTTCATTTAATGTTGGTTTCCGGCCACCTGGCTTTGGCAGGATAGTGTATCCAGTTTTTGACTTCTAATAAAAATGCTGTAGTTGGTTCAGGTAGCCTGCCGTTATACCTCATTTCAAAACCGTGTCCCTGCCTCCTGTCTCTTGCCTCCTGTCTCCTGCCTCCGCGCGAAACGCGTCCGTCTCCTCTCTAAAAATTCTGCGCTCTATTTTCCCGCTAGCACGTCCCGAATAAACCCAACCATCTGACTGGTATACCGATCATCCGGCGAATTGATGTGCTGGTTGATGGAAATATGGTTGTGGTCCCGTGCCTGGGTGAAGCGGGGGCAATGGCCATACTTTTCGCACAACTGCAGATACAGGCGGGCGGTGCCGGTTTCGATGCCGCTGGGATCATACTCCGCACTGAGCAGGAAAACGGGCACTTCCGGACCATCATAACTGTCCAGCAAGGCATAGGATGAACGGGTCTCACGAACAGCTGCATCCCCGCCAAAGTAATCACGGCTTTCAGCATGATAGGCACCCGACAGCATGATGGCGCCGGCAATGTCGGGGTCACCTTCAAACATCACATCGGTATTCCACAACAGCGAGGATGTATGTGTACAACCTGCAGATGAACACAGGAAAAATATCTGGTCCGGGTTCATGCCGTAACGATCGGCATTTTCCCGAATCCAGCTGACAATGCCCTGCATGTCCTGCGCACCCTGGGGCCAGGTGATATTTGGCACCAACCGGTACGTGGCACTGATACCGACCATGCCGTGACGGGCAAAGTAGGTTGCCACATTGGCGTTCATCAGGTTGCTGATGGGATTGACCTTGTCACCGCCGGTCAGGCCCCCGCCATGGATGAACACTATAACGGGTTTGCTGCCTGAAACATTGTCCGGTGTGAAAACATCCAGGCCCTGCTTGGGGTCACTGCCATATTTTATATCCCGGTGCGCTGTGACGCCCCGCTTGTCACTGGATTTGTGAATGTCTGCAAACAGCCTGCCGGTACCATTAATCACCTGCGGATTCAGGTTGGGACCCATGGCACGTATTTCTGCAAAGGCGTTCTGCATTTGCGGGTCAGTTACATCCTGGGCATTGGTACCCAGTGTGCCCATAATCAACAGACCTCCCAGGGCCATGATGGATTTCTTCAACATTGTCTTCCCCCTCCAGGGTTTTTGTCTTTCGCCATTCTACAGTGCAAACAGGTAAAATCACTGCTTTGCCTTTCCACCGCTTTACTCCCTGTGAATGAGTTTCTATGATGGTCACCCCCGTTACAGGATGCCACCATGCCCGCCCGCTTCAACGATCTTTTCCATCGCCTCCTCAGCCAGCACTCGGTCAGCTCGGCCAATCCCAATATTGACCAGGGAAATATGGGTGTCATTCACCTGTTGGCGGAAACGTTCGAGGACCTGGGTTTTACCTGCGAGCTGGTCCCGGTTCCCGGCTATCACGAAAAAGCCAACCTGATTGCCACCCGTGGCGAAGGACCCGGCGGCCTGGTACTCAGTGGGCATACGGATACTGTACCCTTTGACGAGGCACTTTGGGATTTCAATCCCCTGGCGATGACCGAAAAAGACAATCGCCTCTACGGGCTGGGCGCCACCGATATGAAAGGTTTCTTTGCGGTAGTGCATGAAGCCCTGCTGGACTTCAGGGACGCCGACTTCAAGCAGCCGCTGATCATCCTGGCCACCGCCGATGAAGAAAGCTCAATGAACGGTGCCCGCACACTTGTGCAACAGGGACGGCCGAAGGCTCGCGCCGCTGTAATTGGTGAACCCACCAATCTCAGACCCATCAACATGCACAAGGGCGTGATGATGGAAGGCATCCGCATCCAGGGTCAAAGCGGCCATTCTTCCAACCCGGCACTGGGCCGTAATGCCCTGGAAGCCATGCATGAGGTGATGACAGAATTGCTGGCCTATCGCACTCTTCTGCAGAAAAAATACCAGAATCCCCACTTTCTGATCGACATACCCACTCTTAACCTGGGCGTGATCCACGGCGGAGACAATCCCAACCGCATCTGCGGTCACTGCGATCTTGAATTCGATGTGCGTTTACTGCCCGGCATGGCCTGCGACACCATTCGTGCCGAGATCGAAGCCTTAATTGCACCAGTCGGCCTCAAGCACAATGTGGACATTGGTCTGACCCGTCTGATCGAAGGGCTGGAACCTTTCAACAATCCCGACAGCGAACTGGCCAGGCTGGCCGAGAAACTCACCGGCAACAGTCCCGAAAGTGTGGCCTTTGGCACCGAAGGCCCCTTCCTGCAACAGCTGGGCATGGACACCATCATCATGGGCCCCGGCAGCATCGACCAGGCCCACCAGCCTAACGAGTTCATGGCACTGGACCAGGTGAAGCCTTGTATTGGCGTGTTGCAGGAGATGATTCGGCGGTATTGTTTCTAGGAGGCAGGAGGCAGGAGGCAGGAGGCAGGGACATTGTTCTCGCTATTTTTCAGGCGTCAACTATATTGAAGTCAACTTGTTCAGGTAATGGAGAATTGAGCTTTGTTTCGGTTTGAGGATCTGGATGTCTGGAAAAAGTCTGCAACTTTGGTGGTAGAAATCTACAAAGAATTTGGCGAACTCAACGATTTCGGCTTCAAGAACCAGATTACCCGTGCCGGGCTCTCGATCTCGTCTAACATAGCTGAAGGCTACGAAAGAGAATCACGCAAGGAGATCGCCAATTTCCTCAATTACGCCAAGGGTTCTGCCGGCGAATTACGTTCCCAGATCTATATAGGCATGAAAATCGGCTACATAAAAACGTCCAAAGGCAAGGCGTGGATAATCGAAGCCGAAAGAATTTCCAAAATGCTCCACAGCCTGATCACCAAATTCAAAACCCACAAATAATCTCCAATACCGTCCCTGCCTCCTGCCTCCTGTCTCCTGCCTCCGTAAAACCTTTGATTTTTCAGGGACTTCCGCTAGAATACCCGCCCTTTTCGCCTCAACAGGACCCGAAAGGCCCTAAAGATGGAAAACGACAACTCCCAGTATGTGAAGTGGTTTCGGCAGGCTTCACCCTATATCAACGCCTACCGGGGTAAGGTGTTTGTCGTTCTGTTGCCTGGCGAAGCGCTCGCGCACGACAATATTTACAACATCGCCCACGACATCACCCTGCTCAACAGCCTGGGCGTCAAACTTGTATTGGTGCATGGCGCGCGGCCGCAGATCGAAGCCGCACTGAAGACTGCAGGCCTGAAAGACAAGAAGCATGACGACATCCAGGGCCAGCTGCATATCGATTTACGTGTGACAGATACCGCTACCCTTGACGTTATCAAACAGGTCGTCGGCGGTATCCGTATCGACCTGGAATCCATTTTTTCCATGGGCCTGCCCAACTCCCCCATGCATGGTGCCGAGATCAACACCGCCAGTGGCAACTATGTGGTCGCCAAGCCCTATGGTGTGCACAACGGTGTCGACTATGGCTACACCGGTGAAGTGCGGAAGGTGGACAGCGATGCCATTCGTAAACAGCTGGATGCCGGCAATATTGTGCTGCAGTCCAACCTGGGTTATTCACCGACTGGTGAAGTGTTTAACCTGACTGTGGAAGAAGTGGCCGCCAGTGTGGCCATTGCCCTGCAAGCCGACAAGCTTCTGATATATGCCGAGGAGTCCGGCATCCTTGATGCTGAAGGCGAACCCATCAGCCAGCTCAATGCCAAGGCCGCCAAGGCCCTGATCAGTGACAAGGTGGCCAACAAGGGCCTGGACATGCAGCTGCTCAACCTCGAACTGGGCGTGAAAGCCTGTACCGGTGGCGTGAAACGGGCCCAGGTGATTTCCTTCGTGGAAGACGGCGCCCTGTTATCCGAGCTGTTTACCCGCGACGGCAACGGTACTCTCATCACCGAGGAGAAATACGAACAACTCAGAAGCGCCACCATCGATGATGTCGGCGGTATCCTGGAACTGATCGAACCCCTGGAAGCCGCCGGTGTACTGGTGGAACGCTCACGCGAATTGCTGGAAAACGAGATCGAGCAGTTTTCCATCATCGACCGGGAAGGCATGATCATCGCCTGTGGTGCCCTGTATCCCCAGGAAGACGGCAGCGGTGAACTCGCGTGCCTGGCCACCCATCCCGACTACCGGGATTCCGGCCGCGGCCAGGACATTCTTGAGCTGATTGAAAAGCAGGCCAAAAAAGCCGGCCTCAAATCCCTGTTCGTCCTGACCACCAAAACCCCACACTGGTTCGTGGAACGGGGCTTCGTGGAAAGCGATATTGCCAGCCTGCCGGAAAAGAAGAAGTCGCTGTACAACTACCAACGGCGGTCCAAGGTTTTCGTCAAACCGTTATAAGATTTTTTCACGGAACATAAGCCTGAGTAATCCTTCCTGCCAGGCTAATGTTCTTCTTAGCCTCATTTCCCCTGGCAGTATCCCAATACTGTTCTAGTCTGTAATCAAGCCACTTTATTACGGCCAGTAACCTGCTTTTCAATCCTGCCAAAGCAAGTATAATTTCAGTATATTTTTTATACCAATGCCGAAATTCGAGTTTGATCCTGCCAAAAGCAAAACCAACTTGCTGAAACATGCCATCAACTTTGAAGATGCACAGCAGTTATGGGCAGACCCGGACCTGTTGGAAATACAGGCAATGTCTGATGACGAACCCAGGTATTTGTATGTCGGATGCATTGGTAAAAAAATCTGGTCGGCCATCGCAACATTCCGGGGCAACAAAATCCGGATCATCTCGGTGCGCCGCTCACGACAATCAGAGGTGGCCCTGTATGAAAGCAAAAACATTTGACCAGGCGTTTGATCAGGGAATTACTGACATTACCAGTAATCTGGATGCTACATCGGCACGTCGCCCCAACCAGCCCTGCAAACGTGTCAACGTAGATTTCCCTACCTGGATGATCGAATCTCTGGACCGTGAAGCCAGCAAGATTGGCGTTACTCGCCAATCCATTATCAAGGTCTGGTTGGCCGAACGCCTGGAAGCCCAGGCTGCCAATAATAAATAGTGGCTGCCGTATGAAAGAAAAACTCCAGGAATACGCCCTCATCGCGGAAATCATTTCCGCCATTTGTATTGTGCTGTCATTGATCTTTGTCGGGTTGCAGGTGCAGCAAGGCGCCGAAGCTACGGACAACAATACTGAAGCCACGCGTAGTCAGGTAAGAGAGTCCATCGTCAATGCGGAACTCAGTGTCCTGCAAATGGCCGCTGACCATCCCTATCTTCTGCAGTTTGACTTCAATCCTGAAGAGCACACAGAGCAAGAAAACGGCCGTGCCCAGGCTTATTTTCTGATTATGCTGCGCACTCGCGAAGATTTCTGGGTACAGTACCAAAGTGGGTATCTTGATGAGGCCACATACAGGTCATACCGCAATATTCTCCTGCTGCTGATCGCCAACTCGGATTTCTATCATGGCAACTGGGAGGGTTGGACTAACGGGTCTGATGTTAACCGGGGATTTATCGAAGACATCAACCGTGAACTGCAAAACAGGCGTGATGAACTCGAAATCTTTGACCAGCTGTGACACCCAGGATTACCGATGGTAACTCTGCGACAGACATCCCAGATCCCCCTATGGCTATCAGGGTTATCCGTTTCACGATGAGCCTTTTTCCAATTCAAACCAACAACACGATTAGCCGATAAGTTATGGATCATATTTTCTGGCTCGAACCCGGCCGGGTTGCCGGACGGCCCGGGCCCGATACCCACCCCTGGGACCCAACGGCATTTAACAATGCAGGATTTACCGGGATAGTGTCGGTCAACGACGGCCTGTCCTGTGACCCGGACCAGATCCGGAATGCTGGACTGGACTACCTGTGCCAGCCGCTGACCAGCAATGCCCCGCCTGTGAAAGGCGACCTCGAACGCTGCCTGCAGGCCTTGCCTCTGGCCTACCGCTTTGTGGATTCCCAACTGGCCACTGGCGGCAAAGTACTCATTCACTGCACCTCGGGCAAGGACAGAACCGGCATGCTGATGGCTTACACGCTCATGCAGCGCCAGGGACTGGATCCCGGGGAGGCCATGGCGGCTGTCTGGCGAGTCAGGGAAATCGCTTTTTCTGCGGAAGGCTGGGAGCAATTCACGTATGATGTGCTTTGCGCTTCTGACAGCAGCACCAATCAACAGATATAAATGATATAAACAGCAGGACCTTTCCATGCCCAATTACAGATCACACACCTCCACCAAAGGCCGCAACATGGCCGGCGCCCGCGCGCTCTGGCGCGCCACCGGCATGAAGAATGATGATTTTTCCAAGCCCATCATCGCCGTGGCCAATTCCTTTACCCAGTTCGTTCCCGGGCACGTGCACCTGAAGGACCTGGGTCAGCTGGTGATCAGCGAGATCGAGAAGGCCGGCGGCGTGGGCAAGGAATTCAACACCATTGCCGTGGACGACGGTATCGCCATGGGCCATGACGGCATGCTCT
>CAZBBS010000041.1:0-24743 GCA_964490145.1 uncultured Enterobacteriaceae bacterium | reverse complement strand
TGACTTGTAATCAGTAGGTCCCGAGTTCGACTCTTGGTGCCGGCACCAAATAAAAAAGCCCGATCAGAAATGATCGGGCTTTTTTATTTGTGGTCTTAAAAAGGCAGGATAGATCTGCCTTTTAGATACAGCTACTGTTTACAGTGCTGTGATCTGCTCTGCCTGTGGTCCTTTCTGACCGCTGGTGACGATGAAGCTCACCTGCTGGCCTTCAATCAGGGTTTTGAACCCTTCGCCCTGGATAGCGCTGAAATGAGCAAACACGTCTTTACCAGACTCCTGCTCGATAAAACCATAACCTTTGCTTTCATTGAACCACTTGACGGTTCCTTTTACTTTCTCTGACATAATTTCATATCCTGTATGAATAATAATAATGGTGATCACCATCCCAATGGATTGGTGACTAAGCAAGACGTAGACCTGGATTTGGAACTTACAGGACGAAGAAATTGGGAATTTGCTGCGTACGGGAAGGGACAAACTAGACTTGATGTATTGCAGGTGCGCACTATACAGGTCTGGCGCGTGTATGTCAAAGCCTATTTTCAGGTCAGGTTCTTTACATAAGCGATCACAACATTTGTCATCAGACTGTTGAGGCAGTGAAAATCTGGACCGGAGACACGTGTTGTGAACTATTTCCGGCATATTTTGCTAAACTGTCTTAAAACTTTTTTCAGGACAATAGACATGGTTCAACGCCGCAATTTCTTGAAAACATTGGCAGCCATCAGTGGTGGCGCAGCTCTTCCGGCTTCCTTGTATGCTCAGGCCGGCGGCACTCAGATCCTTCTGCTTGGCACCCAGGGCGGTCCCAACTTCAATTTGCAGCGCGGAGAAACCGCTTCCCTGCTGGTGGTGGATGACGTGCCTTACCTGGTGGATTGCGGTTATGGCACCATGCAGGCCCTGCGCAAGGCCGGTATCAATTTTCTGACCATTCCGGAGATTTTCCTGACCCACCTGCATGATGACCATGTAGCAGATGTTGCCACACTGCTCAGTCATCAATGGACCCAGGGCAGGGTAGCATCGACCACTGTCCATGGCCCGATTGGAACGGATACCCTGGTGGAAGGCGCACTTGCCTTCACCTCCGCCAATGCCGATATTCGCTTCGTGGATGAAGGTCGCAGTATTCGGGCGGATACCCTGTTCAACGCCAACGTGGTACCGGCGACAGAAGAGGTCTACCAGGTTTTTGAAGATGAACGGATAAAAGTAAGCAGTATTGAAAATGACCACTTCCCGGACTGGGCCAAGGCAGAGATGAAATACAGGTCCCTGTCTTACCGTTTTGACACAGACAATCGTTCGGTCGTGTTTTCCGGTGACACCACGTACTCGGAAAACCTGATCACTCTGGCCAAAGGTGCCGATGTGCTGGTTACAGAAGTGATCGAGCCCGTGATTCTGAGGGAGTGGTTTGACGAGGTGGTAGCTTCAGGCGGCTACCAGGACAACCCGGAAAATATCTGGACCCATATCGTGGAAACCCACCTGAAAACAGAAGACGCGGGGCGGATTGCCCAACAGGCAGGGATCAAGACCCTGGTGCTGCATCATCTGTTGCCAGGTGCATTAAGGGATGTGGATGACAGTCACTACCTGACAGGTATCAGGAAGCATTTTCAGGGTGAGGTGATTGTAGGACATGACGGGCTGGCTGTCTGATCCAGACCCGTTACGCCGGTTTACCCTTTATCTGCCTGCCGGGCTGTCGAATGTGGGTCCGGAACCCTGAGCGCCCAGTTCCACCTGGCGGCGGAAGAAATCATCCAGGCTGGGGTCGTTTTCCCGACGTTCGGCAATGGCCTGGTCAATGGCCGCCCATTCCTCTTTTGTCCGACAATCGGACCGCTTCATTTTAGAGCCTTTGGTGTCAAAGGTACGGCATTCCCGGTCGCTGGCAGCGACAGGGTTGCCATCGGCGTCTGTTGTGGTGCAGGCACTGCCCAGCAGAGTGAAAGCTGTAATAACAGCAGGTAATACGGTATTCATCAGTTTCATGGGTATTCTCCAGTAAAAAAATGCTCAGTTCATTCCCTTGGCATCGGTTTCCCAGTTCGGGTTGGTGCACAGCCCGCAATTTTTTCCGGTAAACATCCTGCCGGCATCCTGATCATCCTTGAAGTGGTATTTCAGCCAATTGGAGGCAACATTGGCATATTCCCCGCCGCCGGGATGAAACACTGTCGCAGTATGGCCGGCATTGTCACGGGCGCCGTAAAAGACAGGACGGTCATTGATAGCATCAAAGTTGGCCTGGGCGGTTTCGTACATGAAATCCACGTCGCCGCCGTTGATCAACAGAACCGGACCGTGCAGGTCATGGAAAACTTCTGTCGTGGCAAATGGACCGGCTGGACTATTGGGGTTTGGTGCCTGAAGCCCGGAGTTGAACATGCCTATGGTTGAAACGCGAGGATCCGTGCCTGCACCGGCTGACATGAAGCCGCCGCAGGACTGTCCCATCAGGGCTATCTTACCGGTATCAATTTTTCCTTTCAGGTGTGAACCTTCGCGCTGGTTTTCAGCTTCGGCCCACTCGATGGCTTCAATCATATCGCCTGAATTTGCCTGGCGTCTGGCTTCCTCGCCCTCAGCCGGTTTCTCTGGGATGGTGGTCATCACGATGAAGCCATGTGAAGCGATGGTGCTGAGAAAATCGCCATAGCGACGCCCGTCAATGGCGCAGCCGCCGTTGCCCCACACCAGCAGGGGCAGGTTGTCACTTTCAGGAAATCTGTCGAGCTCAATTGGCCGGTAAACGATAAATCCTGCATCACCAAAGGCGGCTTCCTGGGTAACGGTGTACTGGCCAGGTATGGCCAGCGGAGCACCTTCCAGCGGGAGCTGTCGGTTGATCATCTCCATGGTCACACCCGGAGGCTGTGCAACGACCTGGCCTGCCACTAAAAGAGTTGAAACAGCAGTAAGAAAAGAAGCGTACTTGCGCATGGAAATCCCCTCGGTCTACATAAAACTGAATGTTCTGGTTTGCGCCATTGTGCCCACAAGCATCATTTCCTACAAGAGACAGGCTGGGCCGGGAAAACACTTCAACAAATTTTCCTTGATTGGGTGTTCCGACTTGACCGGTGGACATGCTTAACTCCTTGATTGTTTGGCATAAAAGCCGCATTCTGTGCGGCAATAACCAGAAAAACAAAGAGTGTGAGAGCTGAGGGGAAAATGGCCTTTTTCGAGGAGCTGAAGCGCAGGAACGTGGTCAAGGTTGGCATCGCCTATGCGGTTGCCGGTTGGTTGCTGATCCAGGTTATCGACACGGTCCTGCCGAATCTGGGTGCGCCGCAATGGGTAGTTTCCACCCTGATGGTGTTGATTCTGCTGGGCTTTCCTGTGGCACTGGTGCTGGCGTGGGCATTGCAGATCACGCCGGAAGGGATCAAGACGCAGCAGCATGCAGATGACGCTAACCTGCAGGCTTCGGGGTTAAAGCCCAATTCTCTACTGATCCTGAGTGCTGTCCTGGCGATAGGGTTTATTGTCTTCGATGCGTTTCTGCTTCCGGGTGATGAGAATTCAGAAGAGTTGGACCCTGTCGAGAATTCCGATCAACAGAGTCTCTCTTCGTTGCTGGATGAAAGGCTGGCAGCGTCCACCGCTAACAAGGTAATCGCCGTATTGCCTTTTCGTGATCTCAACCCTGATGGTGAACAGGCGTATCTTGGCGAAGGTATCAGTGAAGAAATCCTGAATCGCCTCACACGGATAAATGGCCTACGGGTTATCGGCAGAACATCCTCATTCTATTTTCGTGACCAGGAAGGGGATTACAGTGCCATCAGGGAGACACTGGGAGCACAGTATCTGCTGTTGGGCAGTATCAGTCTGAGCAATGACAACCTGCGCATTCGCGCACAATTGCTGGATACTTCTGATGGAACCCAGCTCTGGTCCGACACCTACGGGCGTCCCCTGGCAGACATTTTTGCTATCCAGGATGAAATTTCACAGGCAGTAGCAGAAGCAATGGAGATTACCCTGTCCGTGGGAGATCTGGGTATTCAACCGGGCATGACTGATAACGTGGATGCCTGGCAGGAATTCATGAAAGGCCATCAGTTGTATTCCGAGGGTGCCTTTGAGAGATCCCGGGAACTGATCTCTCACTACGAAAGAGCCCTGGCGCTGGATCCGGATTTTTATCTGGTTTCTGCAGAACTGCTCAATTTGTATGAAAACCTGATTCCGTTTGTTCTGACGGATGAGTTCATCAATTCGCCCCGGCGTATTGCCGAGGCAGACAGTCATATCCGGAGTATTGAAAATTTCCCCCATGTCCATCTCATCGATGGCTGGCGCCATGCCCAGTCCCGGGACTGGCTGGCAGCTGACCAGGAATTTGTCAGGTATATACAGGAGCTGGACAAGTACGGGAAAAACTCCACGGAAAGCCTCAGGGCCATGGGCAGTTTTTTGCAGGTGGTTGGTTGCACGAGAGAGTCTGTGGTATTGATGGAAAGGGCTCGTGCTCTTGACCCCTTGAACGTCAACTACAACTGGTACCTGGCTGATGGCTATTCCCGCGTCGGTGAACTAGAACAGGCCCTGGACACTATTGATGTTGCGCTGGCCCAGTCCCAGACCCAGGCGGAGAATCTTTATGGGAGCGCATTGCTGACCGCAATGGCTCTTGGAGACCGGGCAGAACTGGAAAGACGTCTGGCTCAGATATAACCTGTTGAGCCCCCGCTGGCCAATGGCCAGAAGGTAAATTCCACACTGGGCATGTATATCGGCAATCCCGAGGCCGGGGTAGAGATGGTCAGGGAGTTTTCCTCTGTTGAATCCCTTCCCCCATTGTATGTTGGTGTGCTGTCAGCCTGGGCCGCCTATTTTGGTGATCCTGACCTGGCCCTGGAGCTCCAGTTCCTGGCATACAGCAGGCCGGGCGGGGGTAATGTGATCGGTGATATCTTTCGCCCGGTCTATCGTGACATGCGCAGGTTGCCGGGCTTCAAGGACCTGGTGCGCCAGGACGGCCTGGTGGAGTACTGGCGTGCCATCGACAACTGGGGAGATTACTGTCGGCCGCTGGAAGGCAGTGACGATTTCGAGTGCTTCTGAAAAATCAGATGCAAGAGACAAGAGGAAGCTGCCGGGTGACGCCCTTCGGGCTTATCCGGTCTGCGAGTGAATGGGGTATGGGTGTAGGCCGGAAGAGGGCGAAGCCCGTCATTCGGCAATGAGAGAAGTGAATGTCATTCTTCAATGAACTGAAACGACGCAACGTGTTCCGGGTGGGCGCCGCCTACCTGGTGGTGGGGTGGCTTGTCCTGCAAATCGTCGATGTGGTGGGCGATATGCTGGCGCTGCCCGATACCGTTGGCCGGACGAATCTGATGTTGCTGGCCATCGGTTTTCCCATTGCCCTGATCGTGTCCTGGATCTACGAGGTCACACCTGAAGGCATTACTACGCAGGAAGCGGTCGACGCCGGTATGAAAACCTCCTCCGAAAAAAAACTCAATGCTGTCATCATTGGCGGACTGGCCCTGGCATTGGTTCTGGTGGTGCTGGATGCCTATGTGCTTGAAGACCGGGATGAATCACCCCGGGTTGAAACAGCTGTTGAAGATAGCCAGCCATTTCAGGGGGAGATCATTGCAACCGCCAACATGGAAAAAACCCTGGCGGTACTGCCATTCGCCAACCTGTCCTCCGACCCCGAACAGGAATACTTCTCCGATGGGCTGGCCGAGGAGCTGCTGAACCAGCTGGCCCAGGTGCAGGACCTGCGGGTGGCGGCGCGCACGTCGTCCTTCTATTACAAGGGCCGCAACGAGGACATGCGCACCATTGGTCGGCAACTGGGTGTGAATTTCATTCTTGAGGGCAGTGTCCGCAAGGCCGGGGATACCGTGCGCATCACCACCCAGCTTATCCAGGCGGACGACGGTTTCCACCTGTGGTCCGATACCTATGATCGCAGTCTGGACAACATCTTCGCCATCCAGGACGAGATTGCCACGGAAGTAACCCGGGCCTTGAGCATCAGTCTCGGGGCGGGGGAGTTCGATGTTCCCGGTGGTACGCGCAACGTGGTAGCCTGGGATGAATTTCTGCAAGGCAGGTACGCCTTCAATGAAGGCTCGCCGGATTCCTTGCTGTCCGCAATCGAACACTGGAACAGGGCGGTTGCCCTAGATCCTGACTTCGGCGGTGCATGGATTTGGCTGGTCGCTATGTATCGCAACATGGGAGACTTTTTGGATCCGGATTTGTCCGCCGATTTTCCGCGCCTGGGAAACGAGGCATTCGCCAATGCAACTCGCCTGGCGCCGGATATGCCAAGGGTGATCGACCAGAATCTGCAGGCGCTCATGCGCGAGGGGCGCTGGCAGGAAGCCGAGGCAGCGTTCCTTGAACACCTGGACCGCATCGGCAGTTCCAATGAGGTGCTCAATCGGGGCTACGGTAGTTTCCTGGCCAACGTGGGCAGGATCAAGGACGCGATACCCTATTACCTGCGCGCGTACCGGCTCAATCCACTGGATCCGCTAACGCTCTTTAACCTGACCATGATGCTGGGCGTCGATGGCCGCTTCGACGAGGCCGAGGCGTATATGCAGGAGGGCGTGGCCAATGGCCAGGGACTGGAATCGGCGATCCTCCTGGCCGATTGGACCAATGTGATTTATCAAGGTGATCTGGTCCGCCTTCGGGAAAAGATCGATACCTATTATGCGGATCCGGAAAACCATGACCGCTTCGTGGTGTCCGAGGAATTCATGCGCACCATCCTCGAGTTGTTGGAATCGAATGATCGTGACCACGCTGTTAACGAAGCCAGGCGCTTGCTGGCGGACGGCACAATGTCCGGCATAGGCATGGCCATCATGCGCTGGGTGGCCCTACAGCATCAGGACATGCCGCTCTACCAGATGCTCAGCGACAATTTCGGCAACCTCGGCGGCTATCGCTGGTCGCGCCTACCCGGTGCTTTCCGGCAAACGGAAGCGTTCAAGGACGCCATGCGGGAACAGGGCCTGGTGGATTACTGCCGCAGTACCGGCAACTGGGGTGAATTCTGTCGCCCCCTGGGTAATGACGATTTCGAGTACTTTTAAATGACATTCAGTGAACTTAAGCAAAAACTGTTATTCCGCGTGGCCATTACTTACACGGCCTTAGCCTGGCTCATTATCCAGACCATCGGCACCATGACCCGCCTGTATGGCTGGCCGCCTTTTTTTATCAGTGGAATTATCTTCATGCTGATTGGTGGTTATCCCCTGATCATGTTGCTGGCCTGGGCGTATGAGCTGACCCACAAGACCCGTGGATGGAAAGACAATAACCTGCCGTCTGGCCAGGCGGCGGAACCGGGGAAGGGGTTTTACTGGATGATTGCCGGGATTGTGACGCTGGCGATTGTGATTCTGGTGATGGATATCACGTTCCTTGGTGTTGGACCTGGTTGATGTGTAAGAGGGATAACAATAAAGGATATAAAATGAAGGGGAAGTGTTGCTTGTAATGTCATGAGCAGGTTTTTGTTCGGGATAGGCGGGTTGATACTGCTGGGGGCTTGTTCTCAGGAACAGGTGCCGGTGGATGAACTTGTGGTTGATACCTCCCAGGCAAAATTGCCTGTGGAAGAAGTTCTGGTCAGCCCTTATGAGAAGTCCGTGGCAGTGCTGCCTTTCACCGATCTCAGTGAGAACAGTGACCAGGAATATTTCTCGGACGGGTTGAGTGAAGACCTGATCAACGTGCTGGCCATGATGCCGGAGCTGCAGGTGGCCGGTCGTGAATCCTCATTTTTTTACAAGGGCCGTGATGAGGTGCTGAGCACGATCGGCGAATCCCTGAACGTGGCCAACATTCTGCTGGGCAGTGTGCGCAAGGCCGGCGACAACCTGCGCGTGACGGCGCAGCTGGTCAGTGCGAAGGATGGTTTCAATATCTGGTCGCGCAACTACGACAGGCAGCTGGCCGATGTCTTTGAAATCCGTAATGAAATCGTGGATGAAGTGACCACGGCCCTGAGCGTGACCCTGGGGGCGGGCGAGTTCGATGCCCCGGGCATGACGCGCAATATCGAAGCCTATGACATGAGTCTTCAGGCGCGGGCCCTGTATAACCAGTTCACCCGGGATAATGTGTTCAGGGCCATCGACCTGCTTGAAGATGCCGTTCGCCTTGATCCGGATTTCGGTCAGGGCTGGTTGCAGCTGGGGGATTACTACAACGCCAGCCAACTGATCCTGTCCCAGGACCAGGCTGCCGATTTTCCCCAGCTGGCCGCCAAAGCCTTTGGACAGGCAGCCATCATTGCACCGGATATGCCGGAGCTGATGCTGGTGGAAGCTGGAAGCCTGCGCAACCAGGGGAGCTTTATGGAAGCCGAACAAACCTACCAGGCGTATTTTGAAAAATATGGTTACTCGGTGGCCAGGGCCATGGAAGAGTATGCCCAGATGCTGGCCCGCACTGGCCAGTTCAATGAATCCCTGGCAATGCTGAAGCGGGCCCAGCGTCAGGATCCCCTGGAGCCGCGCTATACCTACCAGTTGGCCCTGCATTACCTGTATCGCGGTCAGCTGGAGAATGTGACCGACCTGGCCGAGTATGGCCTGGGACTGGAAGGGGGTGATTTCCTGTTTCGGGCGCTGGCCTGGGAGCTGGCGCTGCGGGATGGGGACTTCAAGAAGGCGGCAAGCCTGATTCATGCCTATTACCTGAATAACCCGAACGTGACTTACGACACCACGGTATCCCGTCGATTCATGGAAAAATTTGCCGGGATCCTCGAGCTCAATGATTTTGCTCAATCAACGGAAGACATCATAACGATGATCAATGATCCCTCAGTCACGCCCCTGGAACTGGGGTACGTGGCCAGGCTGGTGGCCCTGATGGGACAGCCGGAAATTGCGCTGGAATACTGGTTCGGTGAGGAAGCCAGTCCAGCCATCTGGGACAAGGTGTATGAAGATATGCGCCGTCTGTCCGACTTCAATCAGCTGCTGCAGGAAAAAGGCATGGTGGATTACTGGCGCGCCACCGGCAAGTGGGGCGAGTTTTGCGTAGCTGCTGCCGGGCAGGATTTTGTGTGCAGGTAAATCTGCAGACTCACACTTTCTCGTCGTGATCCGGCCAGATAAAGCCGATGGGATTACGTTCCTTCTCTTCCTGTATTTCTGAAGCAAAACACATCATCTGTACCGTGGACTGGTGGGCAAATAAGGTCACCGGGTTGCCCTGGATCAGGCCTTCGATCCGGATGCCGTCAAAACTGACCTGTGCCAGTTGCATGACATTCACCTGAACGCCGCCATGCAGGATGGCGATAACAGCCGGCTGGTAGTTGGGCGGGAGCTGGGCGCGCCAGGCCTTCACTTCAGACGCCAGTGCTGACAGGAACACAGCGGCACTGCGGTATTCGTTCTGTTCTTCCACGCTGCAACTGGGGGGCAGGGGGCAGTAAAGGGCTTCCTTTTCAACAGCGGGCGGCCTGAAACCGGGCACCGGTGCTATCTGCCGGTTCAGTTTTTCCATGACATCTTCGAGAGTGCGTTCCTGGGTGGTGGCAGGGGTATGGTTTTGGTCGGTCATGGGCGTTTTTCCGAATAGGTCTCTGTATTTTTCAAATTATAAGGACGAGCATGGATAGTATCATCCCTGGATATATTTCTTGAGTACCTGGTCGATACGGGTTTGCCAGCCTTTCCCTGTTGCCTTGAAATGATCAAGAACGTCCTGTGACAATCGAATCGTAACAGGGGTTTTGGTTGGAGCAAGCTGTTTGCCGCGAGTCCTGATGGTTTTGACAAGGGGGGCAGGAAGCCCATCCGGAAAAGGCACCAGATGCCTGAAGTCTGATTCCTCCAACTCTCTTACTTCACCATGCTTATCGGTTAATGGCTTTTTCATAGTTCCTTATCTCTCTGTGATTTGCTTTTCTCAGGCTGATTATGCGAATACCTGACGTAAGTGGCGTATAACAAAGGACATGAAGTCTGTTGTTAATATAACCGACTGCGACAAGTCGCATTTCAGGGTATAGCCGACGATCATCAACCATGGAAAGTGCAGTTTCCCATTGGAAGCAGGCAGCCAGTTCAAAGGGTAAGCCCGGTTCCCGGCTATTTTTAAGGCTCTTATTCTGGTCGAATCCGATATCCATATCAAATTGTACGTACATAAAAGTCTTGTCATTTTCTTCAGTTAAGCCCAGATCCGGGATTTATCAACCGCCTGTAAGAGCCATACCCTCACAGGCGGGATATGTTTGAGGCAGGGTTATATTGTGGTGAGGACTGATTCGAGTCGAAAAACGGCCTTATCAAGATCTTCCCTGCTCACCAATAAATCCGGAAGCAGGCGGATGATGCCATTCCGGGTGGGTACCACCAGCAATCCGGCTTGCGCGCAGGCCAGGGTGAAGGGGCGGGACAGGGCATGATCATGGAAGGCCATGGCACAGAGCAGGCCTTTGCCCCGCACCGCTGAAATGATCTCAGGAAATACAGATTGAAGATGGCCCAGTCTGTTCAGTAAATATTGACCATCGGCTTCCACCTTGGCGGCAATCTGTTGTTCCTGCAGAAAACCCACCACCGCCCGGGAAATGGCGCAGCCCAGCGGATTGCCGCAGTAAGTGCCGCCGTGGTCATCCTTTTCAAGCAAATGACTGATTTGCTCACTGACAGCAAACGCTGCAAACGGAAAGCCGCCGGCAATGCCCTTGCCCATGGTCAGGAAGTCGGGGGTGATCGGTGCAGGTGAATGCTCGATGGCAAAAAACTTTCCGGTTCGGCAGAAGCCGGTCTGTACTTCATCCACAATAAACAGGGCACCATGTTTCCGGCACAGGGCCTGTACCCGGGCCAGATAATCCGTATCAGGGATCTGTACGCCACCTTCGCCCTGAATGGGTTCTAGGATGACCGCAGCAGTTTGCTGGTCGATAGCTTCCGCCAGGGCCTGCACATGGCCAAAGGGGACAAACAGGGTATTTTCCTGTCTCGGCACGTACCGGTCGCTGTTCTCCCTTCCGCGAGTGACACTGATGGTGTTGAATGTCCTGCCATGAAAACCACCCAGTGTACTGATCACTTTGGTACGGCCGGTGATTTTACGGGCCAGTTTTAGCGCGGCATCATTGGCCTCAGCGCCACTGTTGCAGAAATAGGTTTTTGCAAGGTTGGCAGGCAGGACAGCTTTCATCAACGCGAGTAATGCGGCACGAGAGGGAGAATAGGTGAACCCCGCATTGGGGCTTTGAATGAGTCGCTGGGCCTGGGCTGTCAGTGCATTGGTGATGACTGGATGACTGTGACCCAGACAGGTCACTCCCCAGCCAGAGGTAAAATCCAGATATTGTTTGCCAGCTTCATCCCACACAAGACTGCCTTCACCATGAGTAAAGGCCAGTTCCAGACGATCGCAAAACGTCAGGCCCAGGGTGTTTTCTATCTCTATCGTGTCCATTGTCATTTCCTCTCGTGTAGTTGGACTTTGCGGTTTTCCCCTTTTTCCAGGGCATAAAAAAACCCCCAGTGTCGCGGGACAACTGGGGGTTTTAAATTCAGTTTATTTACATTAACTGCAATTACATCACCAGGCGTCCCTCGTTAACGCGCGCGGCACGGCGCGCCGCGGCGGCCATACGGGCGGCGGCAGAGCGTGCAGTGATGTCAGTCAGTAAAGCGTACATTGTCTGGTGTCTTGGTAACGTGTTGTTTGTTAGATCAGTGAAGACAAGGCCGGGCACTTTAGGGTGTGCAGCCCGGGAAGTCAATTCCTGATCTGAACTTTATGGGGTTTGCGGATTGTCCAGCATGTAAAGTTCTTTCAGGATGCCGCGCCACTCCTTGTACTGTTCATCCAGTGTACCGGAGAGATGAAACAGGGAGTCTTCCAGGGTGATGTCTGTAGGGAGTACTTCATTGATGAAGCCGGCATTGATTTCATCCAGGTACTGGTCCTGCAGGCGGGACCAGCGGTAGTTGTTGTAGCTTTCGCGCAATGACATATAACTGCCCCGGCGAAAATCCGAGCCCTGTTCCTGTTCCAGCCTGACCTTGTCTGCTTCACTGGCCAACATCTCGCGGCGGTAACGTCGCCAGACATCGTAAACGGGTTTTATGGAGACAAAGAAGTCTTCATACTGCTCATCCACTACATCAATGAAGACATATTCATGTTCGCGGATTTCCCGTATGCGCATGAGAAAGGGGTCGTTATCAGCCGGAAAACGGGTGAGCTGGTAAAGACCACTTTCATCCTGGTTCAGGTAGGGACTGAAGACATCAGGGGCCAGGGCAGCGCCATAGCGCAGTGTGGCAATGTCCTTGATGCCCTGGAGATCCTGGCTGGTTAATGACTGGTATACCATCAAAAGATCACCGGTTATGGCGGTGTACAGATAAAGGAAAGGATCAGTCCCCAGGACCGGTTCGTTCAATGAAACGCTTTCCACGGCTGTACCGGTATAAATTTTGTCAGTCCAGATTCGTCCGGATGCATCAATGGCGCGGATGGCCAGTTCAAGGGTGCTTCCGTCGGAGGACACAATGGTGGCACTGAGCTGCAATTCAGCCCCGGTATCAAGATCAGGCAGCAGCCGCACGGCTCCCCATTGTCCACTTTCCTCCAGCATCAGTTTGAGAAAAGAGGGCAGGTAACGCACCTCAGCCTGACGAACAGCCGGATAAATACCTGACTGCTGCTGATCAAGGCTGCTTTCCGGCAGGTTGGCATCAAAAGCCTTGATGCTGATATCGAGCAGCGGCCTGTCCTGTGCCTGCAGGCTTGCTGACACCAGTACCAGGAAAAAGATGGTCCACCTGAAGGTTTTCAATGTATCCCCCGCCGGCAGACATTGTTCCGTGTCAGGGTCAGGATGCAGTCCACGTCGCTTTCCGGTGGATCATAACGGCGATAGTAATTGCTGATCGTCATGGGTGTGGACACCTGGCCTGATGTGACGGTGGTAGTTATGTTCAGTTGCTGTTTGTTGGGAGACAGCGTGACCTGGTAGAAAATCCGTAGGCCTTCAGTCAGGTTCAACTGGAACAGCAGCTGCTCGCCATTCCATCCACACTGTTCAATGCCGAAAGGAGTCTGGGTAATAGCTGTCTGCCGGTTGATGAATTCGCAGGTCAGGGCAAAGTCATCTTCCCGGTTGATCTGAACCCGGGCCCGGTCCTGCTCGATCTCCAGCAGGGGCATTCGTGTGATTTCCTCGGTGAAACGAGCAAGGCCGACGACGGTTTCCATATTACCGCCCGCACTGCCGATGCCAATTGAAGAACTGCGGTTCAATCCGTCTCCCTGATTGGTCAGGCGGCGGCGAATGTCAAACATGTAAAGGTTGAATTCAGTCTGGAAGTCGTCACTGAGCTGGTAATCCTTTTCCCAGTTGCCGGACAGGTCGATGACATCAAAATCCACCTCTTCATTGATTCGGGGGGCGGATTCGGGTGATGCGCAGGCCTGCAACAACAGCAGTACCGGCACAAGTGCCGGCCAGGTTATGGCTGTACATGATTTGATTATGGTCAAAATGCAGGATGCCCGTTCTGTTTATAAAGCATGATGGGATTGCAGTTCCGGCTATTCTATATTGAATTATGGCTGGCAGCCGCAATATCTATGGTGATGGATTGTCTAATACTGGATGGCGACAGAGTTCACGAATTATATGCAGGCAGGCACTGAATACAGACTGAACCCCGGCATGATCAGGGTGCTGAGCTGGAACATCATGAAGCAGTTCCGGCCGCAGCTGCATCATGACCTGGCAGGTTTCAGCAAGGATGTCGATCTGGCACTGCTCCAGGAAGTGCATGTGGAGGGCAGTGGACTGGGCCATTTTGACGAATCCTGGCACCGCAGTTTTACTGCCGGTTTCAGACTGCCCGGCATCACAACAGGCGTGATGACCCTTTCCGGGGCCTTTCATCGTACCCAGGATAGCTACCGGCATGCGGAACCCTTGCTGAGGACGCCCAAGGCGGCAAATCTGAGCACCTATGGACTTGAAGGGCTGGATGAATCCCTGCTGGTGGTCAATTTGCATGCGGTCAATTACAGCCTGGGCCTGAGCGCCTGGCGGGGCCAGCTGGAGGATTTGTTGTCACATATGGACAGTCATCAGGGGCCGGTCATTTTTGCCGGTGACTTCAATACCTGGCACAGGCAGCGCAAGCAGTTGCTGGAACAGCGTGCCTCCCATCATGGCTTAAAGGAAGTGGCTTTCGAGGATGACAGGCGGACCCGTGTGTTTGGCAGATGCCTGGACTATATGTTTGTCCGGGGACTGGATGTCATTGACGCTGTTACCCACCACTCCGAGGCATCAGACCATAACCCGCTTATGGCAACGTTTGCCCTTCGTCGCACAGACCTGCCTATAACCGGCTGATAACCGCCAGTACATCAGACAGGTCAGGCCTTTCCCGGAAATTTTCCTCTGCAAACTTCGCCAGGATTTTCCCTTCGGGAGAAATCACCATGATGCCTGGCTGCGGTACGCCATAGGCAAAATCACCAGGCTTGTAATCCGTGTTCAGGATCCTGTAGGCGTTAACATGCCTGATGCCTTCGTCATGCAGCATGGGAAGGGTAATGCCGCGGTCCTCCTCTACCAGTTTAAGGGTCTCCACGGCGTCATAGGTCATGGTCGCGAGGGTATAGCCCATACTAGCCAGAGTGTCTTTTGAGTCTTGCAATGTGATCAGCTGTGCCTTGCAGTACGGGCACCAGTCAAAGGAGCGATTGAATGCCAGTACCAGTCCCTTCGGGCCAGTCAGGGTGCCCAGAGTCTGGAGTTGTCCGTTCTGATCAGGTGCCTCAAGCAGGGGGATAGCACTGCCAACAGGAAATGCCGGAGCCCAGTCGAAGTCCTGGGCCTGGGTTGGCAGGCATAAACAGACCAGCAGTATGAGCGAGACAGATCGAATCGTCTTGAATAAAGCCATGTATAAATTCCCTGACATTTTTGTATTCCGGACATGATCCTGTCTTGCCGGAATTTATTTCATGCAGATTAGCGTAAAAGGCAGGTATCCGGGTAGAGAGTGGGGATATACAGGATGGTGAAGAGTCGTTATTCAAGATGATTTTTGAAGAACTTCAATAAATTTATGCACATAGAGAGTGCTCCTGATAATGCTGTTTAAAAATGTTAAATAACTATGCAAACAGGCATTCTTTATCATTAACCCACTGATATAAAAGAGAATAATGATATTGCATGGTTGCTGGATAGATTTTTTCAGGGATCCGGTAGGGTGTTCCCCTGAAATTCCTGCACAGAATTATCCACAGCCTTTTGGATATTGCCCGGCTGTGGATAAGTTGCCTGGAAGGCCAGGATTTCCGGTAGCCCTTCTGTGAATAAATCGAACCAGAGCAATCGGCCAGGAGGGTGAAAAAGTCATCAGTATATTTGGGGTCGCTGCTGCGATCCCCTAAAATGGGCAGGCTGATTGAAGGAGATCATTGTGAGCAGTGAACACAGCCTGACCTTACAGGTCAGGGATTATGAATGCGACCTGCAGGGCGTGGTGAACAACGCCGTGTATATGAATTATCTGGAACATGCCCGGCATGAGTTTCTGAAATCACGGGGCATCGATTTTGCCGAGGTGACCCGACGGGGAGTGCACCTGGTTATCGTCCGGGCAGAAATGGACTTCAAGGCTTCACTGACCAGCGGTGATAGCTTTGAGGTCAGAACCCGTTACCAGCAGGAAAGCCGACTGCGTTTTGTTTTCTACCAGGATATATTCCGTCAATCTGACCAGGCGCTGATGCTCTCTGCCGCCATGACGGCCACCGCTTTGAATGAACGGGGGCGGCCCTTCGAACCCCGGGACATACTCTCA
The DNA here is from genome assembly GCA_964490145.1 of uncultured Enterobacteriaceae bacterium. GTDB lineage: Bacteria > Pseudomonadota > Gammaproteobacteria > Pseudomonadales > Pseudohongiellaceae > Eutrophocola. Next base: position 8,871 of record CAZBBS010000041.1, on the reverse strand, counting down.
CTTCTCGAATAAAAGATTTACTCGGAAAAGGGTTTTGACACCCCGCTTTGAGAGGCAGTATTCTTTGACGCCATCAAGTGTGGGAGACTTCGATGGCATTACCAAAAATTGGCAACAAGGCACCGGCATTCACGCTGCTTGATCAGCATGGCGAGAAGCATGCAATCAAGGATTATCAGGGCAGTACAGTTGTCCTGTATTTTTATCCCAAGGCCATGACACCTGGATGCACAGTCCAGGCCTGCGGTATCAGGGACAGTGAAAAGGCCCTGAAAAAGCTCGGAGTCAAGGTGCTTGGCGTCAGCATCGACCCTTACCCCAGGCTGGCCAAGTTCGCGGATCGTGATAACCTGAATTTCACCCTCCTGTCTGATGAAGACCATGCTGTCGCTGACAAGTACGGCGTATGGGGACTGAAAAAATTCATGGGCAGGGAGTTTATGGGATTGAAACGGATGACGTTCATCATCGACCAGGATGGCCGGGTCAGGCATATCATGGAAAAAGTGAATACCAAGACCCACCATGATGACGTTATGCAATGGATCAAGGATAACCTGTCCTGACCCACACGGTGCAGGATCAGGTGTAGTGGCAATCGCTAGATGTTGATTGGCGTTATATGAAGTTATTTTGCAAACAATATTCGGAAATCGGCGAGTCACTCGTCATTCTTCACGGCCTGTTTGGCAACCAGGGAAACTGGGGACAGCACGCCAAACTGCTGGCCAACACCTTTGCCGTTTATGGCATGGATCATCGCAACCATGGGCGTTCCGAGTGGGAAAATGCCATGGATTATGGGACCATGGCGATGGATGTGCGCCAGACCATGAGGCTGCATCATATTGAAAAGGCTCACTTTATCGGTCATTCCATGGGCGGTAAAACCGCCATGCAGTTGGCGCTGACCCAACCGACTCTGGTCGACAAGCTTGTTGTTGTGGATATCGCGCCGGTTGCTTATGAACCCCATCACGCCCAGATTTTTGCAGGCCTGAAAGAGCTTGATCTCGACCTGATCGACAACCGGCAGGATGCCGATGAGGTACTGGAAGAATATGTGCCCGAGAAAAATGTCAGGGACTTTTTGCTGGCCAACCTGGTCAAGGATGAAGAGGGTAATTTTGGCTGGCGTATGAATCTTGATGCCATTATCAAGGGATATGATGATCTGCTGTCCGGGTTGTCATCAGCCACCCCCTTTGAAGGGGACGTGCTTTTCCTCAAAGGCAGCAAGTCGGATTATGTGTTGAAAAAATTCGAGAAGCAGATTTTGAAACTGTTCCCCAAGGCTGAAATAGAGGAAGTGAAGGGAGCTGGTCACTGGCTCCATGCTGAACAACCAGAGACGTTTCAGACAGCAGTCTTCAAGTTTTTAAAAGGTTAGTTAAAAGGTTAAAGGTAAAACCCGAAACTTGTTCCTTGTTCCTGCGACCAGCAGGAATACATTCCGGTCCTACTGCATCCTGCAGTTTTTTGAGAATTGGGATTTCAGAAATTCCATCTGATCGGCACGTATCCGTTTGGAGTTAACCAGTGCGAGATACTCGGCCGCATTGGGCTCGAAGGGCAGTGCCAGCAGTTCCATGCCGGCTTCTTCCGGTGTTCTGTTCTGCTTGTAGTGATTGCAGCGTTTACAGGACGCTACCACGTTGACCCACACGTTTCTGCCACCACGGGAGGTAGGCATGATGTGATCACAGCTCAGGTCCTTGTCAGAAAATTCCTTGCCGCAATACATGCACAGATTCTGGTCGCGACGAAACAGAATACGGTTGCTTAAGGCTGGTTTTTTGGGTGTGCCGACATGGAGTTCACCAGCGCAGGCTATGATGCTGTGCAGGGAAATGGATGAACGTTCACCTGTGATGCGGGAGGTGCCGCCGTAAACTGTTCTGATTTTGTCACCCAGGGTCCAGGTGATGAGGTCTCTTGCGTAGAGGGTAGTGGCTTCCTGCCAGGTCAGCCACTCAACGGGATGGCCAGCAATATTAAGTCGGAGGATCTGGGCGTGACTCTGGTCTACATCCATAGATCAATTTCTGACTGGTCAGTATTGAGGCTGACTGTAGCGGGTAATTTCGGGGCCGTCAACAGCCCCGAAAAAAATTAACCGCAAATTAAAACCGGCTTTACGCGCTTTAAAAAATCACTTTTCCAGTCGGGCAATCAGGGATGAGGTGTCCCAGCGCTTGCCGCCCATTTCCTGTACCTCGCTGTAATAACCGTCCACGATTTTAGTGATCGGCAGGGAGGCGCCATTCTTGCCGGCTTCTTCCATGGCAATGCCCAGGTCCTTGCGCATCCAGTCCACGGCAAAGCCGAAATTGAACTCGTTGTTCATCATGGTCTTGTAGCGGTTTTCCATTTGCCATGATTGAGCAGCGCCCTTGCTGATGACATCAATGACCTTTTCCACATCCAGTCCTGCCCGCTTGGCAAAGTGAATGCCCTCGGATAAGGCCTGCACCAGCCCGGCGATACAGATCTGGTTGACCATTTTGGTGAGCTGACCATAACCGGAAGGGCCGAGCAGTTTGACGCTGGCGGCGAAACATTCGATAACGGGCCTGGCTTTTTCAAAAGCGGCTTCATCACCCCCCATCATTACAGTGAGCTTGCCATTTTCGGCGCCGGCCTGCCCGCCGGAGACCGGGGCATCCAGGAATTCAAAGCCTTTGTCACTGGCGATAGCCGAGAGTTCGCGGGCCACGATGGCAGACGTGGTGGTATTGTCGATGAAGATGGCGCCGGGTTTGACCGACTGGAAAGCGCCCGCATCTCCAATAGTGACTTCTCGCAGGTCATCATCATTGCCGACACAGGTGAAGATGTAATCAGCACCATCAGCTGCTTCACTGGGTGTGGCAGCAGCATTTCCCTTGTAGGTTTCCTGCCATTTCTGTGCCTTTTCGGCAGTACGGTTGTAAACAGTGACCTGGTGGCCGGCGTTGGCAAGATGACCGGCCATGGGGTAGCCCATGACACCAAGGCCAATGAAGGCGACTTTGCAGCTCATAAGAATTTTCCTTGGGATTGAAGATAGGGGAAGAATACTAGATCAGAGAAAAGAGACAAGCGTGCTTTGCACGGGATGCAGGAGGCAGGAGACAGGAGGCAGGGGTGTTTCGGGAAGACTGTGGGTTTCTGGCCATTATTTTTACTTCAAGTGAAAATAATGCTCAGGGATAGGAGATAGTGACTTTAATAAAGTCACTGTCCCCGGGGTTTCGGAAAATATTTTTACTCTAAAATTAGAACTAGACTTGCCGGATATCCCTGGAAAACGATCATCGTCCCTGCCTCCTGCCTCCTGCCTCCTGCCTCCTGCCTCCTGCCTCCTGCCTCCTGCCTCTGTATAGCCTCGTTGGGTGATGGTAAGCTTGCCGGAAACAAAATATCGAGAAGGGGGTTCTCATGTCAGACTGGCTTGAAGGCAAGGTGGTGGAAAATATCCACTGGAGTGACAGCCTGTTCACCCTTAAAATCGATGCGGATATTTCTCCCTATACCGCCGGGCAGTTTGCCAGCCTGGCTCTGGAGATTGATGGTGAGCGTGTTGCCAGGCCGTATTCCTTTCTCAGCGCACCCCATGAAAAGCCCCTGGAATTCTTCTTTTATACGGCGACCAACGGCGTGTTATCCAACGCATTGTTCAAACTTCAGCCAGGGGACATTGTCCTGGTGAAGAATCCGGCCAATGGCTTTTTCACTCTCGACGAAGTGCCGCAGTCGCGTGATCTGTGGATGGTCGGCACAGGTACCGGTATTGCTCCCTTCCTCTCCATTCTGAAAACCCGGGAACCCTGGCAGAAATACGACAATATTGTTCTGGTGCAAGGCGTGCGCACGGAGTCAGATCTGCAATACCGGGGAGTGGTAAACGGCTTCCTGGAAAAGTATCCGGGGCGATTCCGGTTTCAGCCCTTTGTCAGCCGGGAGCCTGTCGATGGGGCTATTCAGGGCAGGATACCTGGTGCCCTGGAAGACGGCAGTCTGGAAGCCGCGGTGGACCTGAAACTGGAATTGCCTCATGCCCAGGTCATGCTGTGCGGGAACCCGGACATGGTCAAGGATGCTGTGGAACTGCTCAAGGCCCGCGGACTGGAAAAGAACCTGCGCCGCAAACCAGGGCATATCACCACTGAAAATTACTGGTAAACCTTTAGCCCTTCAGTCATGTCTAATGAGTAAGTGCGGGAATATCCGGTGATTCCACTTGTAACACTCATTTTCGCCAGTTGATAAATCGTTGTGCCGTTGGGGGGAGTTGATATTTCAGCTACAATCCCTGTTTTTCAATTTCAATAGTTCTAATCTCAACATGGAGCAGACATGCGCATACGACAACAGCTAACTGTTTTTCTGCTGGGGCTGGCCCTGGCAACTGTTGCAGCTGCCGCCAAAAAAGATGAGGAGCTGGGCTGCATCAGTGGTGACTGTGTTAATGGCAAGGGGACCCTGGTGGAAGAGACCGAGCGTGGCCTTCGCACCTATCGTGGCGATTTTGTCGAAGGCAAGTTTCACGGATTTGGCCGCCTGGCCTTCAACGATGAAGGTGAGCATTACACCGGTCGTTTCCAGATGGGTAAAAAACATGGCCGTGGCACGCTCTGGGACAAGGAAGGTAACGTCTATATCGGCAACTGGCGCAATGATCGTCGTAATGGTCGCGGCTTGCAGGCCTTTCACGTGAAAGACTGGTCTGAAGACAAATATGCCGAAGGCTGGTTGCGCGATAATACCGAAAACTACGACGGTGAATTCCAGAACGATGTCTTCTATGGCCAGGGTACCTATCGTTGGGAAGACGGTACCCGCTATGTCGGCCAGTGGGCTGCCAACAAGAAGCATGGCAAGGGTTACTTCGATCATGGCACCGGCCACAAAGGCTGGCGTAATTATGAATTTGACAAGCGCGTCTATGACGAGCGTTTCCAGTTTAACAACTAGATATTCACCTTTTACGCAGTACTGACTCCATGGATATCGAAAATTTCAGGCGTGAATACCTGGCGGGCGGATTGAAGGCAGAGGATTTGCTGGCTGATCCGGTAGCACAGTTCAACCTGTGGCTTGGGCAAACCGTGGAGTCCGGACTCAAGGACCCCACAGCCATGGTGGTGGCCACCGTGGGTAATGATGGTCAGCCTTCCCAGCGCATTGTGCTGCTCAAGCATGTGGATCAGGACGGTTTTGTCTTCTACACCAACTACGGCAGCCGCAAGGCAGAGGAAATCGAAGACAACAATCGCGTCAGTCTTCTGTTTGCCTGGAATGCCCTGGATCGACAGGTGAAAATTTGCGGCCATGCTGAAAAAGTGTCAGCCGCTGATTCCCTCAAATACTTCCTCAGCAGACCCCGCGACAGCCAGCTGGCGGCCTGGGCCTCGCAGCAAAGCCGAAAAATTTCCGGGCGGGACTTCCTGATGACGCAGTTGGCGCATATGAAAGAGAAGTACCGGGAAGGTGAGGTCCCCCTGCCGGATTTCTGGGGCGGATTCCGCATAAAGCCTTATGAAATCGAATTCTGGCAGGGCGGCGAGCATCGCCTGCACGACCGCTTTGTCTACGAACTACAGGATAACCAGTCCTGGACCATCCACCAGCTTGCGCCCTAGGCGCTGCGCGCCGGAGACAGGAGGCAGGAGACAAGAGGCAGGGGTGTTTCTGGAAGTCTTTGGGTTTCTGGACATAATTTTATATAAAGTGCAAAAAGTCTTGACGGTTATCCTGAGATAACGATCATCGTCCCTGCCTCCTGCCTCCTGCCTCCTGCCTCCTGCCTCCTGCCTCCTGCCTGTGACTTGACCTGTTTTCCGTGTAAAATGCGCCTCATTCTCGGGGCAGGGTGTAATTCCCTACCGGCGGTAAGGCAGGTTCCCTGCCAAGCCCGCGAGCGCCAGGTTTTCTGGGTCAGCAGATTCGGTGAGATGCCGAAGCCGACGGTGACAGTCCGGATGAGAGAGAATGACGTGCAGCGGCATGCGATGCTTTTCGCGTGGTCGTTCCCTGTCTGTTCGTGCCCTGAAAAAACCTGTTAAGGAGCACGACATGTCAGAACTATCCTCTTCCAGAATTGCCTTTATCCAGTCCTGTTGGCACGACGACATAGTCGATCAGTCCCGCGAAGGTTTTGTCGCCCGCCTGAAAGAACTGGGTGTCGATGAAAGCCGGATCGATTTTTTTCGTGTCCCGGGTGCTTTTGAAATTCCCCTGAAGTGTAAGCTGTTGTTGTCCACCGGCAAATATGCCCTGGCAGTGGCGTCCGGCTTTGTGGTTGATGGTGGCATCTATCGACACGAATTCGTGGCCCAGTCGGTGGTCAGCGGCCTTATGCAGGTACAGCTCGAGCTGGGCCTGCCGGTGCTGTCAGTGGTACTGACACCTAAGGAATTCCAGGAAACCGAGGCTCACCACGCGTTCTTCATTGACCACATGCTAATCAAGGGCCGGGAAGCGGGAGATGTGGCAGCACAGTTGCTGTGATAGAGGATTTACGCGCAGCGCCTAGGGCAGGACGTACCACAGCAGGGCAGGCAGCAGGGCAAATCCCATCACGGTGGAAATGACCACTGTCGCGGCCACTTCTTCAGGCTGGCGGTTGTAGCGCATGGCAAACAGGTAGGCGAAAACAGCTACCGGCATGGAGCACTGCATGATCAGGATGCCTCTGGCGACGCCCTCCAGGCCCATGGCCAAGGCAACGACATTTCCCACGATAAAACCAAAGCCCAGGCGCAGCACCGACAGGGACACACTGCGCTTGAGACTGGTAATCTTGAAGCGACCCAGGGAGACACCCAGTGCGATCAGCATCAGGGGAACAGTCAGGCCGGCAATCAGGTCCGTGGTGTTGTAGAGCCAGGCTGGCGGTACAAAGCCGGAAAATTTCAGGGACACGGTAATGATCACCGACCAGAACATCGGGTTGCGTACCAGTTCCTTGATGGACATGCTGCCTGATGAAATCCCGATGCCTACTGTAAAGCCAAACATGATGTTGACCGTGAAATAGGTCAGACCAAGGGCGAGGCCTTCATCACCGAAAGCCAGCAGGCACAAGGGCAGTCCCATGTTGCCCACATTGGGAAATATCTGGCTGGGCAGGAAGGCGCGCTGGTCCAGTTTGAATATCCTGAGAATGACATAGCCCACCACACCGAAGATCACCATGGTGATAAACGCCGCTCCAGCCATGGAGAAAAAGGCAGACCGTTCAAGTTCGATGTCCATAAAGGTAGCGAAAATCAGGCAGGGCGCACCGATATTCATGACCAGTGTGGAAACGAATGGCGTCTCAAAGGGCTGGCCTGACTTCACCCAGCTGTAACCGATCAGGGCGCAGAAAAAGACCGGTGAAATAATGGCAAATATTTCGTAAAGCATGTGTAAGCCTTATTCAGACCAGGCCGGAAGTTTTTTCTCCACCAGAACTTTTTGCAGGCGGGCATATTGCGGCAGACCATTACGGTAGGGTGGATAGTCCTCACCAAGAATCAGCGGCGCAAAGTATTCGCGGGCGGCATCAGTAATGCCAAAGCCGTCTTCCGAGATGAAATCGCGGGGCATTTTCTTTTCGACATTGGCGACATCCGACAGCCTGGCCTCGCCAATATGCCACTGATAGGGACTGGTGGAATCCCTGACTATGGTTGGCATCACGGCATTTTTACCGGCAAGAGCAAACTCAACGGCGGCCTTGCCCATGGCATAGGCCTGTTCCACGTCAGTGCCGGAGGCAATGTGGCGTGCGGCGCGCTGCAGGTAATCGGAAACCGCCCAGTGATATTTATAACCCAGGGCATCCTTGATCATGTTGGCCATGGTTGGTGCCACACCACCGAGTTGAGCATGGCCGAAGGCATCTGTCGTGCCCTGGTCTGCCAGGAAGGTGCCGTCGGCATAGTGGGCGCCTTCCGATACCACAATGGCACAGTACCCATAGTTGTCCACGCAGGTTTTTACCTTGACGAGGAAGGCTTCTTTATCAAACGCAATTTCCGGAAACACGATGATGTGAGGCGCATCGCCTTCCTGTTCAGCGGCGAGACCGGCAGCTCCGGCAATCCAGCCGGCATGACGACCCATGACTTCCATCACGAACACCTTGGTGGAGCTTTCACACATGGAGGCTACATCCAGGCCTGCCTCACGAATGGAAACCGCGACGTATTTGGCCACTGAGCCAAAACCCGGGCAGTTGTCGGTAATGGGCAGGTCGTTATCCACGGTTTTGGGGATGCCAATACAGGTAATCGGATAATCAATCTGCTGGCTCAGCTGGCTGACCTTGTTGGCCGTGTCCTGGGAATCACCACCACCATTGTAGAAGAAGTAACCAATGTCGTGAGCTTTGAACACCTCTATCAGGCGCTCGTACTCCGCACGGTTTTCATCGATCCCCTTGAGCTTGTATCGACAGGAGCCAAAGGCACCGGACGGTGTGTGACGCAAGGCAGCAATGGCCTGCGCTGATTCCAGGGAGGTGTCGATCAGTTCCTCACGCAATGCACCGATAATGCCGTTGCGGCCGGCATAGACCTTGCCCAGCTCCGAGTGTTTCCTGGCGGTTTCAATCACGCCGCAGGCGCTGGCATTGATTACTGCGGTAACGCCGCCGGACTGGGCGTAAAAGATGTTTTTTCCTGACATAGTGGGCTCCCAAAAACAGCTGGCCATTTTACTTAAATGTGGGAGGGGAAGACAGGGGAGGTTTTTGTTTTGCCCTGACGGACGGGGTTTCTTCTGACGGAGAGTGTTCGCCTGCCGGCGCGGGTTATCTCCTGCCGGAGGGGCGTTACTTTCTTTGGCGCAAAGGGCTGTGTTACTTCTTTTTAAAAAGAAGTAACCAAGAAAACCCCGCTT
>CAZBBS010000040.1:0-25024 GCA_964490145.1 uncultured Enterobacteriaceae bacterium | reverse complement strand
GGGTTCTGGTGTTGATCAGCTATTGTGAAGATCACGGTATAAACCATTAATACCACTAATACCACTAATACCAAGATGGAACCGTATTAATTTAACCCTTTATAACACTTTACACTTTGTCGTCAGGAAGTCAGGGCTATGGCAATCAAGATTGCAATCCAGCACCACACTGAATATCGGTTTGATCGGCTTACCAGCATCATGCCACATGTAGTCAGATTGCGTCCAGCGCCGCACTGTCGTACCCCTATTGAGTCCTATTCATTAAGAGTCCAGCCCGAACAACACTTCATTAACTGGCAACAGGATCCCTTTTCCAATCATCTGGCCAGACTGGTTTTCCCGGAACAAAGCCGCAAACTAGTATTCGATGTGGAAGTGATTGCCGACATGACGGTGATCAATCCCTTCGACTTTTTTCTTGACGAACAGTTCGAAAAATTTCCTTTTAAATATGACAAGCAACTGAAGAAGGATTTGTCACCCTACCTGCAGGTGACAGAAAAAGGGCCGCTGCTGATGCAATGGCTGAAACAGGTTAATCGCAGCAAGACGCCGACCATCAATTTCCTGGTGGACCTGAACATGAAGGTCCAGAACAGCCTGAATTACCTGATCAGACTCGACCCCGGCGTACAAAGCTGTGAGGAAACCCTCACGCTGCGCCAGGGCTCATGCCGTGATTACGCCTGGCTGCTGGTACAGATTCTGCGCCACCTTGGCCTGGCCGCACGTTTTGTATCAGGTTATCTGGTGCAGCTGACCTCTGATATCAAATCCCTTGATGGTCCGTCAGGACCGGAAGAGGATTTCACGGACCTGCATGCCTGGACTGAAGTGTATATCCCGGGTGCCGGCTGGCTGGGACTGGATGCGACATCCGGCCTGTTTGCCGGCGAAGGCCACATTCCGCTGGCCTGCACACCGGATCCTTTCAGTGCAGCGCCGATCACCGGCGCCACGTCCCCTTGTGAAGTGGAATTCCATTACTTCAACAAGGTCACCCGGATACATGAAGATCCCCGTGTGACCAAACCCTATACCCCGAATCAATGGCGCAAGATCAATGCCCTCGGCAAGAAAGTGGACCAGCTCCTGAAAAAGGATGATGTCCGGCTGACCATGGGCGGCGAACCCACCTTTGTATCCATTGATGATATGGATGGTGCCGAATGGAACACGGCCGCACTGGGTGACAACAAGCTGGCGCTGGCAGGCAAACTGCTGCTCAAGCTGAAATCACATTATGCCGCGAAAGGATTCATCCACCACGGCCAGGGCAAATGGTATCCGGGGGAACAGCTGCCCCGCTGGGCCATGGGCATCTTCTGGCGCACAGACAAAAAGCCTTTGTGGCATGACCCTTCCCTGCTGGCTACACCCAAGGATGATTCAAAAGTGCCTGCCACGGCTGCCCGCCGGTTCCTCAAAGCCCTGTGTGGCGAACTGGACATTCCTGCCACCTGCATTGTGCCCGGCTATGAAGACCAGGACTTTTTCCTGCGCCGGGAAGGCCAGTTGCCCAAAAATGTCACGGTCAGCGACAGCAAACTCAAGGACAAACAGGAACGTGCCCGACTGCGCAAAGTATTCGACAATGGCCTGACCACGCAGATCGGTTTTGCCCTGCCGCTGGCCTATGGTGACAACCACTGGCAATCCAGCCCCTGGAAATTCAGTCGCGGAAAAATGTTTCTGGTGCCGGGTGATTCGGCCATGGGCTATCGTCTGCCGCTGAACAGCCTGCCCTGGGAAGTGGAACGGGAAGTGGATTTTGAAAAAGATCCCTTTGCCGAGTGGGAGGCCCTGGAATATCCGATCAATCCCAAATCCGGCCGCAAGCAGAAACCAAAAGGCAAGCAGAAGATCCGACAAAAGATTATTCATACGGCACTGTGCATGGAAGTCAGAGACGGCAAACTTTATATCTTCATGCCGCCCTTGCCGCACCTGGAAAACTACCTGGAACTGCTGCACCACATAGAGACTGTTGCGACCCTTGAAAAACTGCCGGTGATCTTTGAAGGCTATGAACCTCCCAAGGACCCGAGACTGCAGAAACTCATGGTGACCCCTGACCCGGGCGTTATTGAAGTGAATGTCCATCCTGCCAAAAACTGGCCTGACTTTATCAAGACCGTTTCAACCTTGTATGAAAGCGCCCGTGAATGCCGTCTGGGTACGGAAAAGTTCATGCTTGACGGCAAACACAGCGGCACAGGCGGGGGCAACCATGTCACGCTTGGAGCAGCAAAGGCTGAAGACAGCCCTTTCCTGCGCAACCCTGCATTGCTGGAGAGCATGCTGCGTTTCTGGCAGAACCACCCGTCCCTGTCCTACCTGTTTTCCGGACAGTTCATTGGTCCCACCAGCCAGGCCCCCCGGATTGATGAGGCCCGTGACGATAACCTCTATGAACTGGAAATCGCCATGCAGCAGCTGCCAAAAGCCGGCGCTGACAAACCCTGGCTGATCGACCGCATCCTGCGCAACTTCCTGGTGGACCTGACAGGCAATACCCACCGTTCGGAGTTCTGTATCGACAAGCTGTATTCGCCGGATTCATCCAGCGGCCGACTGGGGCTTGTGGAATTCCGCAACTTTGAAATGCCGCCACACTGGCAGATGAGCGCCCTGCAGATGCTGCTGATTCGCAGCCTGGTGTCGTGGTTCTGGAAAAAACCCTACAAGAAGGATTTCATACGCTGGGGCAGCCAGCTGCATGATCGTTTCATGCTGCCGCATTATGTCTGGGAAGACCTGTCCTGGGTTATCCGCGACCTGAACGATGCGGGTTATGAGATCGAGCTGGACTGGTTTCTGCCCTTCCAGGAATTCCGCTTCCCCCATTACGGGCGCTTCCATGTCGCGGGATTGCAACTGGACATCCATGGCGCCATTGAGCCCTGGCACGTTCTGGGAGAAGAAGTCAGCGGTGGCGGCACGGCCCGTTATGTGGACTCTTCCGTTGAACGCCTGCAGGTCATGGTCCAGGGCATGAACGGTTCCCGCCTTGCCGTGTGCTGTAACGGCCGCCGCCTGCCCATGCAGGCCACCGGTCAGGAAGGAGAATATATTGCCGGCATTCGTTACAAGGCCTGGGACCCCTATTCCGCACTGCATCCTACCATCAAAGTGCATACCCCCCTGGTGATTGATATCGTGGATACTGCCAACAACCGGTCACTGGGCGGCTGCGAATACCATGTCGCCCATCCGGGTGGCCGTAACTACGACACCTTCCCGGTGAATGCCAATGAAGCCGAGGCACGGCGCGTGGCACGTTTCAATGCCTTTGGGCACACCCAGGGTAACGTGGAAATTCGCGAGGAAGAGCCTCATCCGGAGCGGCCTTACACACTGGACCTCAGATACCTGGACATCTGACCTGCCACTTAATAACTGACAATCCCGGGACTGCCTTTAGGGCTTCCGGGAATCCACTGCCGTTTTTTTCGCTTTTGAAAATCAGGCAGCGCTACAATGGCGGCATGTTGACTACCAACGAATTTCACAAGGCCCGCCTGAGTCGTGACATCCGTTTCGACGGCAAATTTTTTGTCGGTGTCAAAACCACCGGTATTTTTTGTCGCCCGATCTGCCCGGCAAGGTTGCCCGCCGAACAAAATGTGGAATATCTGCAAAGTGCCGAATCGGCTCTGCAGGCAGGCTACCGTCCCTGTATTCGCTGCCGCCCTGACAGTGCACCACAGTCCTGGGCCTGGCTGGGCACGCAAACCACCGTTCAACGGGCAGCACGACTTATCGCAGAACAGCCCGCACAGCCACTCGGTGCCTTGACAGAACGCCTTGGCATTGGCGAACGGCATTTACGCGCCCTGTTTGATACCCATCTTGGCATGTCACCCAAACAGTATCAGCTATGTCAAAGACTGTTATTTGCCAAGCAATTACTCCAGGACTGCAACCTGCGGGTAACAGCGGTTGCCCATGCTTCAGGCTTCAACAGTGCCCGCGCCTTGCAGCTGCAATTCCGCAAGCGCCTTGATCTGAGCCCGTTGCAGCTCAGACGCCAGCGGACAGAAAAACCTGCCGACATCCGCTTGCGTCTGGCCTACCGCCCCCCCTATAACTGGACATACGTGAGAGACTTCCTCGCACGTCGCGCCATTCCACTGCTTGAGACCTATACAGACAATACGTTTGTCCGCTCATTTGAGCTGGACGGCGCCCGCGGACATTTCACCGCACAGCACTGTCCTGAACGTCATTGTTTTGATGTGACGATCGATATCACCGACCTGCAAAAACTCAAACCCCTGCTTGGCAGCATTCGTCGTGTACTTGACCTTGATGCCGACCCGCAGGGTATCGCTGACAGTCTGCATGATGCCGGTATTCATTATAAGGATCAGTTGCTCGGCATCCGTTTACCCGGCATCTGGTCTCAGTTTGAAGCCGGTTGCCGCGCTATCTGCGGCCAGCAAGTGTCAGTGACTGCTGCCGTCAACCAGGTCAGCAGGCTCGTAGAACATCTCGGCAAACAGCCAGGCGGTGCATATGTTTTTCCGTCCCCGGCAAAAGTTGCCCGCTCCAACCTAGCCTTCCTGGGTATGCCCGCAACACGCAAGGACACGCTCAGAGCCTATGCCGGAATCATGAGCAGGCCTGACAAACCGGATACGGCTGGCCTGCTGAATTTGAAAGGTATAGGTCAATGGACTGTGGATTACATCCGCATGCGTGGCATGAGCGACTCCGATGTTTTTCTGGCCAACGACCTGGTCGTGAAACGCCAGGTGGACAAACTTCCAATGACCCAGGATCGCGCAGCACCCTGGCGCAGCTACCTGACATTACAACTCTGGAGCATGGCATGAACCCATTAGCCCGTGAATACCTCGACACACCGGCCGGCATCCTGGAAATCGTTGCTGATGATGATTATGTCCAACAGATAGAGTTTACCGTCCGGGCAGGCCCATCCAGCGGCAATCGTTTGACACAGGCTGCCCGTGAACAGCTCGAGGAATATTTTGCCGGTAACCGCCAGACCTTTACCCTGCCCCTGAAACAGGCTGGCACAGCGTTCCAGCAATCTGTTTGGCAAGCCTTGCAGGAAATACCATTCGGCCAGATCTGCAGCTACAGCGATATCGCCAACGCTATCGGCAAGCCCAAGGCCGTACGCGCAGTGGGTGCTGCTAACGGCAGAAACAACATCGCCATCGTCATCCCCTGCCATCGCGTCATCGGTGCCAACGGCACTCTCACCGGTTATGCCGGCGGACTGGAAAGAAAAGAAATATTGCTAAAGCTGGAAGGCAGCCTGCTGATCTGAATTGCAGCACTTTAAAACGTTATTCGGCGGATATCGCTGCGCTCTTACGCCCTACGAAGACGTCAATCCTGTAGGGCGTAAGAGCGCAGCGATATCCGCCAATTGGCGAACAACGTTCGCCCAAAATACATCGCGCAGGCAGCGTAGCGAGCGAAAGCATATCAAGGCAAAAAAATTTTTCAGAACCGGGAGCTTGGTGAACCAAGTGACCGGTTTGGAAAATTTTTTAACGCAGAGATGGTGAGCGCAGTAGCTGATGCTGACAATGAATAAACCGGCAGATTCTAACGGTCGATTCCGAGCATTCTTTCTGGATCACGGTTGTTTTCCTGACAGAGATAATCAAAAGGCTCGACCCCGTCACCCCAGGTCATGTACCAGCCTCCGGTCCAGGGTTTGGTGTATGCACCCGGATCATCGATGGTGATCTCATAGCGCAGGCGTCCCCAGTCGGGACGAGAGAATTTTTCGATGGTGGTGAGCTGTTCGGTATGGGGATAGCCGCCGCGGCTGATCCAGAAACCGGTATTGAAGCCTTTGGTTTCAACCACCAGGGTGTCATCTTCCCAGTGACCGATGGAGTAGCCATACCAGCCCGGTTCGATGTCAGCCGGAAAGTCCCGGCCATCCACCCAGATACGGCGCCAGGAATGGGGAGCCCCCACATTCACGATGATGACTTCTGAGCCAAGATCAAGAAATTCCATTCCGTATGGCGTATGAAACATCCGGGCACCGCCGGAAGGTTTACAGCGGGTGTGCGGGTCATAGGCGCCGCCCTTGGCAATGCGTTCAGCGTGCAGTTCTGCTGCCCAGGGCTGAAAAGGAACGTCTTCATACATCAGGGATTCTTCAATATTGAAAGGCCGACGGTCTCCCCGGTTGGCCAGGGAGCCCAGCAGTCCCTGCCAGTTGCCCACCCGTTCCGGCGTCCCTGCAAAGCTGGGATGACCGAATTCATTACGCGGCACCGGCATGGGATCAACTTCCGGCGGATCCATCTGGGCAAACATGGAGGCAGGTTGCAGCAGACAGGAAGCCAGTGCTGCAGAAAGTACTTTACGTTTCAATCCGGAAAATTTATTCAACATAGCCCTCGCCTCAACCAACCTTTCTCTAATCCTGTTTTCTTAATTGCCACTACCGGTCAGGGTCTGGTCTTCACTGGAGGCCGCACCAAGAATCTTGTCCTGGGCAACCAGTTTTACCGAACGGGCATTGGCTGTGGTGCTGCCATCACGGGCACGAGTGGCCTCCACCAGCAGCTCATCACCGATCTGCATGTCATTGCGCTTCCAGCCACGGTTTTGCAGCATGTGCGGGGGACCCATTTCCACACCCCAGTTCTCGATGTCCCCGGTCTCGGGATTTTCCACGTCAATATAGAAATAGACATGGGGGTTGTACCACTCTACCTTGGTAACAAAGCCCTGCAGGGTCACCTGCTTGGTGGAATCGTACTGCGCAGCAAAAGAATGATGTGCATGAACCTGGAAACTGGCGGCCACAAAGGCCAGGCCGGCCAGCAACAACTGTAATTTTGACTGCTTCATGGTGTCTCTCCTCGCCTGTCAGGGCGTGTGACTTTCAATTTTGTTGACTTTAAGTTATCTGTTGCCGGTGTACTGATCGATGGGTTCGATCTGTTCACAGAATGTTTCCCTGATCTCACCATCCACCCAATCCAGTGTCCAGGAAGCCATCCACGGGCGGGTATAGGTTCTCGGATCGGTAATTTCTACTTCATACTCAAGCGTGTCGTAATCCGGGCGGCTGAAACGCTCGACCAGAGTCAGTGCAGGCGTATGGGGCAGGCCGCCATTGGAGAACCAGAACCGGTCATTGAAACCACTGGACTGCACCACGAGCGTGTCACCCTCCCAGTGTCCGGTGGAATGACCATAGTAGGTGCCGACCACTTCCTCGGGATCCGGTGCTGCCCTGCCATCCATGTTGATCAGTCGCCAGCCACGGTTGCCGCCACCAAACATGATGTAGATGCGATCAAAGTTGCGATCCTGGATGATCCGAAAGCCGCCTTCATAATGCAGGTGCCGGGGACCAGCGGGTGAAATGCAGGCATTCACCGGATCATCTGCCAGGCCATTGGCCTGTCGGTATTTGTAGAGTCCAAGTGCCCAGGGCATGAACGGTGCCACCTGGTCGGCATCGTTGATATTGGCCAGCAAGCCCTTGTCATCCATCGCGACATCAACCCCGTCTTCCACTAAAGAATGCCTGGATGGATTACTCCAGTATCCCAGTTCACCGGGTGTCCGGTCAAAACGCACCACCCCGTCATCATAGCGGGGAGTCTCACGAACTGTTGCCGCGGGAGCAGCCTGCGATTCTCCGGCCATGTTGTCGGCTGGCGCACCTGAATCACCACAACCAACAAGCAGTAAAGCAGCCATGAGCCCGGAAAAAATCCTGCACCTTGAATCCATCACACCTTGCCTCTTGTCTCTTGATTCTTGCATCTTGTTTTATTCCCGGGTCAGGATCAGATTGTTTTCCACACCGGCGATTGTCCAGGTCCCTGACAGGGTCCTGTTGTAGGAGCCGATATTTTCCAGCACGCCCTCAAAAGCGATGGGGTCACCGGTTTTGCTGGTTGCCGTGAATCGCACCGTCCAGTTTTCGGGATCCAGCGTGGCGTCCTGAAACAGGACCATATTGCGTCCGGGATTGATGCGACCACTGATGATTTCACCATCCCAGTTCATGACGACCACGGCAAGAGTCTGCTCTCCGCCCGGCTGACCCCATTCACCACGCCAGGTGCCATCCAGGGGGAAACCTTCCTGGGCAGCTGCCTGTGCGGATATTAATGTGGCCAGTAAAAGAAACAATGGTACTGATTTCATGAAATGCATTTCCCCCTGTTCGTGCCGGTTTGTACCGGTCAATTCTTGCTGCGAATATATCCCAGATTGCCGGAAAAGGAAGCCCACCAGGGCCTGGCCAACTGCGGATATCCGTGAGTTAACCTGCTTTTCCTGATTATTTGCACAAAGACAGTGACTTTCCCTGTCATGCCCTCCCTTGTCCGCCCGTGCTATTCTTCAGCCAGCTTATGCTGATTTCCACTCATCCGGGACAGGTACATTTCCATGCAGAATTTCCGTGATAAAACCGCTGTCATCACAGGAGCCGCCTCAGGCATAGGGCTGGCGACAGCCAGACTGCTGGCAGTGAAAGGCATGCAGGTTGCCCTGCTCGATAACCGTGAAGACACCCTGGCCAAGGCCTGCAGGGAACTTGAGGAGGAAGGCTACCCGGTTCTGGGCCAGGTGGTGGACATCCGTTATCCGGATGCGGTCAACCAGGCTGCCGACACCATCTCGTCCCGGTTTGGCAGCGTTAACCTGCTCATCAACAATGCCGCGGTGTTTATTCGTGGGCACGGCATAACGGAAGTGGAGCAGGATGTCTGGGACTGGCTCATGGATGTCAATCTGCGAGGCACACTGAATTGTCTGAGAACCTTTCTGCCGCTCATGCAGGCCAATGGAGAAGAAGGCCATGTGGTCAACACCTGCTCCATTTCAGGACTCGTGGTGAGAGATCGCAAGAATGGTATTTATGCCACCTCCAAATTTGCCCTGGTGGGTCTTTCCGAGGCCCTGGCATTTGATCTGGCCGGAACGCCGATCAATGTTTCCGTTCTGATCCCCGGTGCAGTGGCCTCGGATTTCTACCTGAGTTCTGCTGAGCACCGGGGATCCCTTGGCGGCCCCAATCTTTTCCCGGACACGCCGGAAGATACCGCCAACGGCATGAGTCCGGCTGATGTGGCCGAGCGCCTCATCGACGGCATTCGCCACAAGCGTTTTTATATCACCACCCATGCCGCCAACCGGGCCATGGTTGAGCAAAAATACCGTGAGCTGATGGCAGCCTTCGATGCTGCAGAATCTTTTGAGACCTGACAAACCTGTCACCCCCTCGCCTTGTGACCGGCAATCAGCTGTAGTTAAATCGGGCCTGACACTTTAATGCAAGGCGTGCGGGATCATGATCAACAATAACAGCAGACACATCCACCAGGGCACATGACCTCCAGCAGTATTCCCACAAACTCCCCGACCCGACCGGCCTATTTACTGGCCGGTCTTGGTCTGGCCACCTGCTGCTTCCTGGCCCTGAAACTGGCAGGCTTTACCAACCCGATCTGCTGGACAGCAGCCATCACCACCCTGTGCGCCTGCTGGTGGATTTTTGAAGCCGTCCCGATTCCCGTTACCGCCATGGTCCCGCTGGCCCTGTTCCCTACCCTGGATGTGCTTAGCCCGGCGCAAACCGGTGAAGCCTATGGCAGCCCTACTGTTTTGCTGGTACTGGGTGGTTTTCTGCTCTCATCTGCCATGGTCAGTTCCCGCACCCATCACCGGGTGGCAATCAACATGGTGAACCTGTTTGGCGGACGCAGCAGCAGGCACCTGGTATTTGGGTTCATGGCCGCCGCCGTGGTGCTGAGCATGTGGATATCCAACGCCGCCACCTCGCTCATGCTGCTGCCTGTCGCCCTGTCCGTTCTCGAACGCAGCCGTGATCCGAAACTGGCCCCAGCCCTGCTGCTGGGCCTGGCTTACGCCTGTAATGTCGGTGGCCTTGGCACGCCCATCGGCACACCAGCCAACCTGGTGTTCCTCCAGGTCTACCGGGATACCACCGGCAACGACATCAGCTTTTTCCAGTGGATGCAGTGGGGCATTCCCATCGTGCTGGTATTCGTGCCCATCATCGGCCTGTGGATGACCCGTCACCTGCATACCAGTGAACCCATGGAACTGCCGGAAGCAGGACAATGGACCACCGTGGAAAAACGGGTTCTGCTGGTGTTCGTGCTGACCGCCTGTGCCTGGATGTTCCGAACCGGCCCCTTCGGTGGCTGGAGCAGCCTGTTCAACCTGCCCGGGGCCAACGATGCCAGCATTGCCCTGTTGGCAGCCATCAGCCTGTTTATCATTCCCGACGGTTCAGGCGGCCGCCTGCTGGTCTGGGAAGATGCCCTGAAAATACCCTGGGGAATTCTTATTTTGCTGGGATCGGGATTTGCCATTGCCCGCGCCTTTACCGTGTCCGGACTCAGCGCCATTCTTGGCGAAACCCTGTCGGGGTTAACAGTGTTCCCGGTGCTGCTGATGATCGCGGGGCTGTGTTTGGTGGTTACCTTCCTGACCGAACTGACCAGCAATACGGCCACTACTGCCTTGCTGATGCCTCTCCTGGCAGCTGCCGCCATCGCTGCCAACATTGACCCGATTCTGTTGATGCTGCCTGCGGCCCTGTCTGCCAGTTGTGCGTTCATGCTGCCAACAGCCACCACGCCCAACGGTGTTGTCTTCAGCTCCGGGGTTTTTCCCATCAGGCTAATGGCCCGGGAAGGCGTGGTCACCAATATCATTGGCGTTGTCATCATCAGCGCTGCCACCTATTTACTCCTTACCTGAAAACGATCCTATGTCTTATTCCGATATCCTTGCCGAATGGGCCACCAGCCTGCGATTTGAAGATCTGCCTGAACAGGTAATAAGCAACACCCGCCTGCGCGTACTCGATGTCATTGGCCTGGCCCTGGCCGGACGGGAAACGGCATTTGGAAAATCTGTTGTTGCCTCAACCTGTGACCTGACGGGCTCCGGTTCCTGCGGCATCATCGGCGGTACGGAAACCGTCAACGTGACAGGTGCTGCCTTTGCCAATGGCGCGCTGTCCCAGGCACTGGAGTTTGATGACACCCATAACCGCTCCATCGTGCATATGAGCAGCCCGGCAGTGTCAGCGGCGCTCGCCCTGGCCCAGCGCGACCAGTTAAACGGCAAGGATGTGATCACTGCTATCGCCCTGGGCAATGAAATTTCCTGTCGCATTGGCAGCGTTGCGCCGCAGCAGTTTCACCGTCGCGGCTTCCACCCCACAGGCCTGTTTGCCACTTTCGGTGTGACCGTACTGGCCTCATGGCTTCTGAACGCCAATGCAAGACAAACGGCCAACGCCCAGGGCATTGCCGGCAGTTTTGCCTCCGGCCTGCTGCAATGCTGGGTGGATGGCACCCAATCCAAATTCCTGCATCCGGGCTGGGCGGCACAGGCCGGCATACAGGCGGCCACTCTTGGCAAAAACGGGACTACCGGGCCGGGGGAAGTGTATGAGGGGCGTTTTGGCCTGCTAGCCTCGCATTTGCAGAATGACAATCTTGCACTGGACTGGGCCATGCTCACCGATAACCTTGGCACTCACTGGGAAAGTGAGAACGCTTCTTTCAAACCCTTTCCGGTGGCCCATGTGATCCACCCCTATATCGATGCCCTGCTCAGGGTGAAAAAGGCTTTGGGAATTTCAGCCGACGATATCGAAAGTATTCACTGCCCGGTCCCTGAATACCAGGTCGGCATCGTCTGTGAACCCCTGCATGAAAAACGCCGACCGAACAGCGATTCTCACGGACGCGTGAGCCTGCAGTTCACCCTGGCTGAAGCCATGGTGAGTGGCAAGATAGACAAGTTTTCCTACAGCCCTGAAGCTCTGGCCAATCAGCAGATCCTGGCACTGGCTGACCGCATTGAATTTCAGGTGGATGAAACCTTCCCCGGTCCAGAGCAGTTCAAAGGCGAGGTAAGCCTGGTCCTGAAGGATGGACGTACAGTGACGGAAACCGAAGAATTCAACCGGGGTTCGGCAAAAAACCCCATGCCGGTGGCGGACATCATTGGCAAGTTCACCACCAATGCCAGCGGAGTCATTTCAGGGGAACAGCAGCAAGCGGTGATTGCCATGGCACTGGATCTGGACAATCAGGAGCATGCCGGAGACATCATCAGCCTGACCAGCCCGACAAGTTGAAAGCAAACTGAGGAATCAAGGGCTGCGCGGGTCTTCCGGCTCCATGCCAACGAAGGGATCGCCGGAGCCAGCCACTTCCAGCCATTCCCAGGCATCCTCGATTTTTGAAAATATCCGCAGGTCGAGTTCCGGATTGTCGTAGTAAACCGAGAACATCCTGAGCATGCCATAGTCCAGTTTGTCCTCCACCAGCACCGCCCCCTTGATCAGCGGCATCCCTTGACGAAACAGTTCGATACGGCTTTTACAGACTGAGCGGATGAGTTCCGCCGACACATCCATGTTGATATGTCTGGCGTCGTGTAAACGGGGCAGGCTTCTTGCCTCCTCGGTGAGGGTATAAAGGGCAGCAAAATACAGGTCGAGGTTTTCCTGGGAGAACTTCCCACCCCACAGGACCGCCAGGTAGTCAGGGTTTTGATGCACGATGAGTTGGACTGACATGATCCTGTTTCCCAAGAGATCGGTTGGACGATCCCGGTTCGGGATGGACAGCCAGCAAAGACCGCTGATACTACGCCAACTTACTGATTTTCGAAATAATGTCGACTTGACATTGACCATGAAAAGTCTATCCTTCACCGCCATGACTTACACCGCGATATACTCTTTCTTTATTATTTACATTATTCGGCGCTGACCGGGGCGGATGAAGAGTAGATCTTTGTAAAAAGTTTGAAAACCCGCCTCCAGGCGGGTTTTTCATTTCTTAGCTCAGATAAACAACGGGAACCAACGTGACAGACAATACTGAAAACACCAGTGAAAGCTTTTCCTTTGTCCAGGCCGAGCATGCCGTGCTCGACTTCTGGGAAAAGGAAAACGTATTCCAGCAATCACTGGAACAGAGCAAGGACAAGCCGCCCTATATTTTTTATGACGGCCCGCCCTTTGCCACCGGTCTGCCACACCACGGCCACCTGGTGGGCTCCACCCTGAAGGACATCATTCCCCGCTACTACACCATGAAGGGTTTCTACGTGCAGCGCCGTTTCGGCTGGGACTGCCACGGTCTGCCCATCGAACATGAAATCGACAAGGCCTTAGGCATGTCCGCCATAGAAGCTGTCGAGAAACTCGGCGTGAAAGGCTACAACGATGAATGCCGCGGCATCGTGCAGCGCTATACCAAAGAATGGCGCAAGACCATCACCCGTATCGGCCGCTGGGTGGACTTCGACAACGACTACAAAACCATGGACCCCTCCTTCATGGAGTCGGTCTGGTGGGTGATGAAGCAGCTTTGGGAAAAAGATCTGATCTATCGCGGCGTGAAAGTAGTGCCCTTCTCCACGGCGCTGGGTACGGTGCTGTCCAACTTCGAAGCCGGTTCCAACTATCAGGATGTTCAGGACCCCGCCATCACGGTTCTGTTCAAGCTGAAAGATGAAGAGGCCTACCTGAGTGCGTGGACCACCACTCCCTGGACCCTGCCGTCCAACCTGGGCTTGTGTGTTAACGAGAACATCACCTACGTGAAGGTGCACGATGCTGACCTGGACCGCGATATCTACCTGGCTAAAGAACGGCTTGAAGCTGTGGGCAAGGGAAAGAATCTGGAGGTACTGTCCGAATGCACCGGCAAGGATCTGGTGGGCAGAAAATACGAACCCCTCTTCCCCTATTTTGCTGACCTGGAAAGCGAAGGGGCCTTCCAGGTTGTGGCAGATGATTATGTGTCCACCGACGCCGGTACCGGTATAGTGCACCAGGCACCAGCCTTTGGTGAGGATGACTTCCGGGTCATGAAAGCCAACGGCATCAATGCCCTGGTCTGCCCGGTGGATCTGGAAGGCAAGTACACTCCTGAAGTCACTGACTACGCTGGCGTGTACGTGAAGGATGCCGACAGGGACATCATTCGTCGCCTGAAAGAGGAAGGCAAACTGTATATCCAGGAGGTATACCAGCACAGCTATCCCTTCTGTCCACGTTCGGATACGCCGATCATCTATCGCACCATTCCGTCCTGGTACGTGAAGGTGGAGCAGATCAAGGAGCGTATCGCCGCCAACAATCAGACCATTAACTGGGTACCTGATCACATCCGTGACGGCCGCATGGGCAACTGGCTGGACAACGCCATCGACTGGTGTATCTCCCGCAACCGGTACTGGGGTACGCCGCTGCCGATCTGGATCAACGACGTTTCCGACAAGGCCCTGTGCATTGGCTCCATCGATGAACTGGAACAGTTCAGCGGTGTGCGCATTGACGACCTGCACCGGGAAAACGTGGACGAACTGACCTTCACCATTGATGGCGAGGAAGGTACCTACCACCGCGTGGACGAAGTGCTGGACTGCTGGTTTGAATCCGGCTCCATGCCCTATGCCCAGCTGCACTATCCCTTCGAAAACCAGACCCTGTTCGAAGCCGGTTTCCCGGCGGAATACATTGCCGAAGGTCTGGACCAGACCCGTGGCTGGTTCTACACCCTGCTGGTGCTGAGTACTGCCCTGTTCGACAAACCGGCATTCCGTAACGTCATCGTTAACGGCATCGTCATGGCCGAGGACGGCAAGAAGATGTCCAAGCGCCTGCAGAACTACACGCCGCCGG
This sequence comes from uncultured Enterobacteriaceae bacterium, assembly GCA_964490145.1. GTDB lineage: Bacteria > Pseudomonadota > Gammaproteobacteria > Pseudomonadales > Pseudohongiellaceae > Eutrophocola. The sequence continues at coordinate 10,311 of CAZBBS010000040.1, read as the reverse complement.
ACATCCTGATGGAGGAATACGGGGCGGACGCACTGCGCTTGTACCTGATCAACTCCGGCCTGGTGAAAGCCGAGGAGCAGCGCTTTGCCGATGCCGGTGTGAAGGACATGGTACGCCGCGCCCTGCTGCCCTGGTACAACTCCTTCAAGTTCCTGGCCACCTATGCGGAGATCGATCACTGGAAGGCCGATACTCACCATGTGAAGCCGGAAAACATCACCGACCAGTGGATTCTGTCCCGCCTGCAATCCCTGAAGGCCAACGTGGCCCGGGAGATGGCTGAATACAAACTCTATAACGTGGTACCGGCCCTGTTCGAGTTCATCGAAGACCTGACCAACTGGTACATCCGCCTGAACCGCTCCCGCTTCTGGGTGGAAGAGATGACCGCCGACAAGCACGCGGCCTATCAGACCCTTTACACCACGCTGAATGAGCTAACCATTTGCATGGCCCCGTTCGCCCCCTTCCTGGCCGAGCACATCTACCAGGCCCTTGGACAGTTTGCCGGCGACACGGCCACCCGTCACAAATCCGTACACTTGTGCCACTACCCCCACGCCGAAAGTGACCTGATCCAGCCCGTGCTGGAACAGGCTGTATCGCGCATGCAGAACATCATCCTGCTGGGCAGACAGAAACGCGAACAGGTGAAGATCAAGACCAAGATCCCGCTGAGCACCCTGACGGTAATCCATGAAAGCCAGGACATGCTCGATGAAATCAGCCGACTGGAGGATTACATCGCCGGTGAACTGAATGTGAAATCCGTGGTGTATACCACCGAGGAAGACCAATACATCAACCTGTTTGCCAAGCCCAACTCACCGGTACTGGGCAAGCGCTTCGGCAAGGCCTTCAATCAGTACCGTATGGCGATTCAGGATCTGGATGCCAAAGCCCTTAACCAGTTACAGGAAGATGGCAGTCTGGTGATTGACGGTGAAAGCTTCAGCACTGATGACATCCTGGTGTTCCGTGAAGCCAAGGAAGGAACCCAGGCACTGTCCAACCGCTTCATCTCCATTGATATGGATTGCGAACTCAATGACGACCTGATCGATGAGGGCCTGGCCCGTGAAGTGATCAACCGCATCCAGAAAACCCGCAAGGATATTGGCCTGAATGTCACCGACCGCATCAGCATTACCTATAACGCCGATGAGCGCCTGGCCAGCGCCATCGAAAAACATCGTGATTACATCGCAGGTGAAACCCTGTGCAACACTTTCACGGCGGCCAGCGCCAGTACCCACAGCTTCGATGTGGACGGCAATGCCCTGACACTGGATATCCAGAAAAGCGACAACTGAAAAAATGGGGTCAGATCATCTTTATATAGAAATAGTGTTCTGACCCCAATTTATGAAAAGAGACAAGACCATGGTTACGCAACAGACCGACGACCTTCGTATTAAGGCCATGAAGGAACTGCTCTCCCCCGAGCAGTTGCTGAACGAATTCCCGATTTCGGACAAGGCTGCTGACACTGTCTATACTGCCCGCAGCGGCATCCAGAAAATTCTGCGAGGCGAGGACGACCGCCTGCTGGTCATTACCGGCCCGTGTTCCATTCACGATACCAAGGCTGCTCTGGAGTATGCCCAACGTCTGGCCGGCCCCATGGAAGCGCTGAAGGATGACCTGCTGATCGTTATGCGGGTCTATTTCGAAAAACCCCGCACTACTGTTGGCTGGAAAGGCCTGATTAACGATCCTTACATGAACGACAGCTTCCAGATCAACGACGGCCTGCGCATTGCCCGCAAGCTTCTGCTGGACCTGGCAGACCAGGGCATTCCTGCCGGCACTGAATATCTGGATCTGATCAGCCCGCAGTATGTGGCCGACCTCATCGCCTGGGGTGCCATCGGGGCTCGTACGACGGAATCCCAGTGCCACCGCGAACTGGCATCAGGCCTGTCCTGCCCCGTGGGTTTCAAGAACGGCACCACTGGTGACGTACAGATTGCGATTGACGCCATAGGCTCTGCTTCTCATCCTCACCACTTCCTGTCGGTCACCAAGCAGGGGCACTCCGCGATTTTCCAGACTGCGGGCAATGAAGACTGTCATATCATCCTGCGCGGCGGCCACAAACACACCAACTACGATCCGGAAAATGTTCATGATGTGGCTGAAAAACTGGCCAAGGCCGGACTGCGCCAGAACATCATCATCGACTGCAGCCACGCCAACTCCAACAAGAACCACGACCGTCAGGTGGTGGTGTGTCGCGACGTGGCATACCAGATTGCCAATGGCGAGAATCACATCAAGGGCGTGATGCTGGAAAGCCACCTGGTGGCCGGCAACCAGAAAATGATTCCCGGACAGGAACTCACCTATGGCCAGAGCATCACCGATGCCTGCATGGCCTGGGAAGATACCACTGCCCTGCTGTCAGAACTGGCTGATTCGGTAAAAAGCCGACGTCAGCAAAAGTAATCAATGTTCGACCTGACCAATGCAATCACCAACAGCCGGCAACTTTTCTGCCGGCTGTTTTGTCTGGGCGCCCTGTTGTCATCAGGCTGCCAGACGCCAGAACCGACGGCTCAGGCTTCATACAACTGCCAGGACACCAGTGAGTTCTCCTTTCTCTGCGGCCCGGTAGCTGCAGAGGATATTGTCCGGATTCCAGACACTGACTTGCTGGTTACCAGCGGCCTGAACGTGGGCATTGCGGCCCACCTGTTCCTGGTCGACACCGGTTCACTCACCTCACGCGCACTGTTTCCGGATGCCAGCAGCCGCATTCTTCCGGATGTGATCTGGAACAGTCATTGCCCGGCTCCGCTTGATCCCGAACGGTTTTCGCTTTCCGGCATCGACCTGCTGCCCGGTGCAAACAACACGCATTTACTGTTTGCCGCCAACGACGGCGACCGTCACGCCATTGAAGTGTTCCGGATACGCGGCAACGTAACGCCGGTTGTGGACTGGATAGGCTGCCTGCCCATGCCTGAAGGCACGCTGCCCAATTCAGTCATTGCCATGAGTGACGGCTCACTCTATGCCAGCAGTTTTTATAATCCTGATGATGCTGACAACGAATGGCAACGCATGGCCCGCGGTGAAGCCACCGGCAAATTGCTGTCCTGGGAAAATGACCATTTTGCAGAAGTCGACATTGGCCCACTCAGCGGTGCCAATGGCCTGGCCCACAGTTCAGATGAAAAGACCCTGTATATCAGCACCTGGAGCGCATCCGCCCTGGTAAGCTGGAACCGGCAAACCGGTGAGCGGCGTGACCTGCCACTGGAATATCTGCCGGATAACATCATCACACTTGAAGACGGCAACCTCCTGGTTGCAGCGCAGGACACCACAGCAGCCAGTATCGCTGCCTGCAACGGCCCCCAGTGTCCACAACCCTGGCTCATTGCCCTGATCAATCCTGTGACCGGCACGTCCCGGGAACTGGCCCGCGGCCCGGGTGACAGCCTGTTCAATTACGCCACCACTGCCTTTCCGGTGAAAGACAGTCTTTTTATTGCCGGCCGCGGTGACAACCGACTGCTGATCAAGGACGGCTCATCACTGTTATCACCAAAATGATGTTTTAATACCCCAACCAGGCCATTCGACGTTTAACCATGACCAGTTCAACAACAGATATCCACGACACCATCAACCAGGCCCGCGAACTCCATAAGGCTGGCCGTTTGCAGGAAGCAGAACAGTTGTACCGGCAGGTCCTGACTGTCGCCCCCGAAAATGCCGGGGTCATCCATCTGCTTGGCATGATTGCTTTCCAGACCGGCAAGCTGGATGTTGCTTCCCAACTGATTTCACATGCCATCATCAAGGACAGCAACCAGGCCGCCTTTCACAACAACCTGGGCCTGGTCATGCAGGCACAGGGGCAGTATGAACGCGCCGTTATGCTGTTCAAACAGGCTATCGACATAGCCCCTCGCTACGAAGACGCTTTCTGCAACCTGGGTATCACCCTGGAAAACCTGGGCCGCCTCGACGAGGCCATAGCAGCCTATGATCAGGCCATTGCCCTTAACCCTGAACTTGCCAATGCCCACAACAGCCGGGGCGTCACGCTGTACAAGCTTGGACGACTGGAGGAAGGCAAGCGCTCGCTGATGCTGGCCGTCAACATCGAGCCTGAATTTGCCGAGGCCTACAACAACATGGGCAACATCCTTGAAGCCCAGGGTATGAGCCATGAAGCCCAGGCCTGTTACAAACGCGTCCTGTCCTTGCAGCCGGCCAATGCCAGAGCCTTTTCCAATCTGCTGCTCTGCATGAATTACGATGCCGATGTAGATGCCGCAACCCTCTATCAGACTCACCTGGCCTGGGATAAAAACTATGCCCAGCCCCAGGTTGCCGGCACACGGACTTTTGGTAACACACGGGATCCTCAACGTAAATTACGCATTGGTTACGTGTCCGGTGATTACTACCGGCACCCGGTTGCCAGTTTCATCGAGCCCATACTGGGCACCCATGATAAACAGGCATTTGAGATATTCTGCTACGCCAACATAATTTACAGAGACGGGATTACCCAGCGCCTGCAGGGGCTTTGCGATCACTGGCGTGACATTCTGGGCATGCCGGATGAGCATGTGGCCAACCTGATTCAACAGGATGGCATCGACATTCTGGTCGACCTTTCTGGTCATAGCGCCGGTAACCGCATGCCGGTGTTCGCGCTCAAACCCGCTCCGATACAGGTCACTTACCTGGGCTATCCAAGCACCAGCGGGCTGTCGGCCATGGACTTCAGGATCACGGATGAATGGCTCGATCCACCCGGTCTGCCCGAAGATTGCCATACTGAACAGCTGATACGACTGGCGCGCGGTTCACTTTGTTTCCGTCCACCGGGTCTCAAACCCAAAACACGCGAAAACCAGGACCCAGACAGCATCACCTTTGCCTCCTTCAACAACATGGCCAAGGTAACGCCTGAGGTCATCAGGGTATGGTCGGAAATCCTGCACAGGGTTCCCCGCTCCAGACTGCTGCTTAAATCCAAATCCCTGGGGGATCCCGCCACGGTTGAACGTCTGAAAACCCTGTTCAGCGGTCAAAACATCAGCGAAGACCGACTGGTGCTGGTCAGCTGGTCAGCGTCCCTTGAGGAGCATCTGGCCCTGTATGAACAGGTCGATATTGCCCTGGACACCTTCCCCTACAGTGGCTGCACAACAACCTGCGAAGCCCTGTGGATGGGTGTGCCTGTGATCACCATTGCAAGCAGCGAATCCCGCAACAGGATGAGTACAGGCGTCCTGATGCAGGCGGGTCTTGGTGAACTGGTGACCAACTCAGCCGAAACTTACATCGACCTGGCGCAGGGGCTTGCAGACCACCCTGATGAACTGGAGCAACTGCGAGCCCGCATCCATCCTGCCATGGCAGCCTCCACCTTACTGGACCCGATGACCTTTACCCGCTCACTGGAAGCCGCCTACCGGGAGATGTGGAACAATTGGTGCCTTCAATCCTGATACCGAGTTACTGTTGAATGAAACAGCGATTTCCTTTCAAAACCTGGTTCTGGCTGATACTACCAGCCCTTTTTGTTGTTACCGCGTATTTCATGTCAGTCAACATCAGTACGACGCCACGCTCACCTTAAGCAACACCGGCTTTCAGTTATATCTTCCAGGTGCTCCTGTTCTGGGGCGGCATCGTCAAGCTGCCTGCCATGCTGGCCCAGTTTCTGCTGGTCAGGTCCGCGTTCTGGCTGCGCTGTAACGGCCTGGTACGGGGCTTGATGATTTATCTGATGGATCTGCTGGTATCCGTAATGGCAGTGGCACTGCTGCTCCAGGTCTGGATCAATGCCCTGTTTATTGATGCCGGTTTTCCTGTACTCATGATCCTGTTTCCCTACAACATCCTGACCGGACTGTTAGCCGCGATGCTTTCTCCTGTGCAGCAAAGACCTGAACAGCAGGATAACCTTGACGATTTCACTGTTGACCCACGGTTGCTGCAGTTGGTCACCGGCCTGCTGTTTTTTATCACCTTCATCGCCACGTTCCTGGTGTCTACATCCACAGCCTCCGGCAATTTCGAACTGCTTGGTCAGACAAAGGCATTCTTCCCGGTGTTTTTACTGGTATGTCGCCTGTATCTCTTCCCGACCTTCATGGCACTCAACCGTGTCCCGCACAAGACCCTGAAAAAACTGCTGATCAACCTGCTCCTGGGCTGGACCCTGGTTGGCTGGATCAGCTGTCTGTTGTGGGCTCTGCGCAGCACCCGGACACGCGAACCCGAAAAAAGCCCCTTTAACTGGAGAAGTCCTGTTGGCTGGCTCATCACCGCTTTCGGCATGATACTGACGGGAGTCGGCATTTCTGTGCTGGGACAGCAGATGACGGCGATTTCGGAAACCCAGTCAGGCAGTATTGTGGCGCCTGTCATCCTGTTGTTGTTAAGCCTGGCACTGACTGGAGCTGGCATCAGGATACTGTTTCGTATCAACCTGGCCCCCTCACCAATACCGGCGACATAAAAAAACCGGGAACTGGCACCCACATTCACCATAAACCCAGGCATTTCACCAGTGCTCCGGTAATCTGGTTATACTTGTCAGCACGTCTACCCTGATCGAAGGTCACCCATAGTGCCCATGCCCGCCCTGTTCAATATCTGCGTATTTATGGCCCTGTGCTATCTGTTGTTTCGCTATGCAGGTAGCGGCAAGCCTTTGTCACATCGCGTGCTGGCAGGCCTGCTGGGCGGGGTGGTGTTCGGGTTTTTCATGCAGCTCGCCTATGGCTTTGACACCCCAGCTGTGCAGGCCACACTGACCTGGACCAATGTCGTGGCTAACGGCTATGTCAACCTGCTCAAACTGATCATCATGCCCCTGGTGCTGATCACCATGATTGCATCGGTACTCAAGGTGGAGGAAGTCAAAACCCTGGGCCGTATTGGTGGATCCGTAATAGCCGTATTACTGGTGACCACCATGATTGCTGCACTGCTGGGTGTGATCATGGCCAGTATCTTCGGACTCACTGCTGAAGGACTGACAGAAGGCGTTGCCGAGACAGCAAAAGCCGCAGAACTGAGCACCCGGCCAGCCGGCGTGGCCAGCCTGCAGATACCGGATTTACTGGTCAGCTTTGTATCCACCAATATTTTTTACGACCTGACCGGTGCCCGCGATGTATCGATAATCGCGGTTGTTCTCTTTGGCCTGTTGTTTGGCGTGGCTGCCATGCTGGTCGCCGAGGAAGACCCGGAACGCGGCGCCAGCATCCGCCGTTTTGTCAGCATCACCCAGGCAGTGGTTATGCGCTTTGTGAAGCTGGTGATTCAGTTTACCCCTTATGGTGTACTCGCCCTGATGACCCGGGTGATTGCCGGCTCTGATGGTGGCGCCATACTCACGCTTATCAGTTTCGTCATCGCCTCATTCATGGCCATCGCACTCATGTTTTGTGTGCACGCCCTGATTATCACGGTAATTGGCATAAGGCCCCTGCAATATTACAAACAGGTATGGCCTTTACTGATTTTTGCGTTCACTACGCGCAGCTCCGCAGCCTCCATCCCCCTGTCTATTCGGACGCAGATTGAAACTCTGGGCATCCCGGCGCCTGTTGCCAATATTGCCGCCTCCTTTGGCGCCACCATTGGCCAGAATGGCTGCGCTGGCATCTATCCAGCCATGCTGGCAATGATGGTGGCGCCTACTGTGGGTATTGCCATTGATGCCCAGTTCATTGTCACGCTGCTACTGATTATAGCCATCGGTTCGTTCGGCATAGCCGGTGTTGGCGGCGGCGCGACCAATGCCGCACTGGTGGTTCTGCCGGCTCTCGGGATGCCGGTGACAGTCGTGGCGCTGCTGATTTCCATTGAGCCACTGATTGATATGGCAAGAACGGCCCTGAATGTGAATGGCTCGGTAACCGCCGCTCTGGTTACCAGGAAACTGTTGAAACCCGAAGCACCTGAAACCTGAAACCCAGCCAGGGATTGCCGCCCCATGGACATGCACCAGAAACAAGCCATAGAACTGGCCTGCACCAGGCTGGTTAACCTGTACTACCACTACAATGACAGGCTGGACTGGCAGGCCGCCAGTGCCCTTTTCACTGACAATGGTGCGCTGGCCCGTCCCACGGACCCGGATAACTTCACCAAAGGTCGCGACAACATCCTGGCTGCCTATGAAGCCCGACCCAATGACCGAATTGCCCGCCATATCATCAGCAACATCATCATTGACCCCATAGATGAGCACCATGCCCGTGGGAGCTACTATGCCACCCTGTTCATGGCCCCTCTTGATGCTGAAAAAGCAAAATTTGGCGTCAAGGCTAATGCTTCACAGTTAATGGGTGAGTTTGAAATTGATTTCGCCCTGACTGATGCGGGCTGGAAAATTGCCCGTTCGACCGGAAGAATTATTTTTACCACCTGAGCCCCTGCCAGAGGGCTGCCATCTGGCCGAAATATCTGGCTAAGCACCAGTGGCTTTGGTACTTTGAACCGGAATCCACTTCCTCCCTGGTGCTCAACATGCGCGACCGACTCTATTCCCTGGATGAGCTGGAAAAAATTCCCGGCACGACCGTTTTCAATGCCCGTCGTTCGCGGGAAGCCTATCATTTGCACAAGTTCTGTATGTCACTGATGGAGGCTCCCAACAGGGAAGCTTTCAAACAGGATGAAAAGGAGTATCTGGATCGTTTTTTGATGAGTGACGATCAGAAACAGGCTGTCCTTGATCGCGACTTCACCCGCCTGATCGAACTGGGCGGCAATATCTATTTTCTGGTCAAACTGTCCAACACCGATGGCTGGAGCACGGTCAAGGCTGTCAGTTCCATGACTGGCATGACCCCGGATGAATATGCCGCCATGATGCTCGCTGGCGGACGCACACCGGGTAAAAACTAAACCATTCAGGAATACGTCATGGCAACCATCAACGCAGGCATCGCCACCAGTCATATCCCGGCCATGGGCGCCGCGTTTGATCTGAATAAAACTCAGGAAGACTACTGGAAACCGGTTTTCGACGGCTATCAATGGGTACAACAGTGGGTGAAGGATGAAAAGCCGGATGTCGTGATCCTGTGCTATAACGACCACGCCTCTTCCATGATGCTGGACATTGTACCGACCTTCGCCATCGGCTTTGCCGAGGAATTCAAACCCGCTGATGAAGGCTGGGGTGCTCGCCAGGTGCCAGTGGTGCCCGGATTTCCGGAACTGGCCGGCCACATCACGGAACAGCTCATCATCGACGAATTCGACATCACCATCATGAATGATATTGATGTGGATCATGGCCTCACCGTGCCGTTGTCACTGGTCTTTGGCAAGGTGGATGCCTGGCCTGTGAGAGTTATTCCCATTGCCTTCAATACCACGCAGTTTCCCACTCCATCCGGAAACCGCTGTTTTTGTCTTGGGCAGGCCATTGCCGATGCCGTGGAAAGTTTTCCCCAGGACCTGAATGTCCAGATCTGGGGAACCGGTGGCATGAGCCATCAGCTGCTGGGCCATCGCGCCGGCCTGATTAATCCCGAGTTTGATAATGCCTTCCTTGACCGCATGGCCGATTACCCCAGTGAACTGCGAAAAATTACCCGCCTGGAGTATATCCAGCAGGCCGGCACCGAGGGTATCGAACTGATCATGTGGCTGGCCATGCGCGGCGCACTGGGGGAAAAGGTGGAGGAACTTTACCGCTTCTACCATGTGCCTGCCTCCAATACGGCGGTGGGGCATATGGTGTTGAGGCCGGTGAGATATCAGAAGTAATAGAGGGCGTTATTCAGGCCCAACAAAAAACCAGGCTAGTGCCTGGTTTCTGATTTGGTGGGTCATGTTGGGCTCGAACCGTTTATCCTTGCAGCGAAATGTTGATGTGGCTGTACTGTTTAATCGTTTCGGAACCTGCCGATTGATGCGGAACAACCATCGGATTTGGCCGAAGGCCCATTTGATTCACTTACCCAGGATGTTTGCCCATAAAAAAACCAGGCTAGTGCCTGGTTTCTGAATTTGGTGGGTCATGTTGGGCTCGAACCGTTTATCCTGGCAGCGAAACATTGCTGTGGCTGTACTGTTTACTCGTTTCGGAACCTGCCGGTTGTTGCGGAACAACCATCGGATTTGGCCGAAGGCCCAAAAAGAAAAACCAGACCGAAGTCTGGTTCTGAATTTGGTGGGTCATGTTGGGTTCGAACCGTTTATCCTTGCAGCGAAACGTGGCTGTGGCTGTACTGTTTACTCGTTTCGGAACCTGCCGATTGTTGCGGAACAACCATCGGATTTGGCCGAAGGCCCAAAAAGAAAAACCAGACC
>CAZBBS010000039.1:0-26413 GCA_964490145.1 uncultured Enterobacteriaceae bacterium | reverse complement strand
GAAATAGTCTTGACGTTAAACAGAGAAAATCTGACATCGTCCCTGCCTCCTGCCTTTAGTGTGTAAAGGCGTAAATGACAGCATTGGTACCCAGTCGAAACGCATCCGTTGACGGCTTCAGGGGCATCTGGCCGTCCGCATACCAGTCCCAGAAATTGGCCAGGTCATTATTGTGGCCTGCCATGATGGCCAGCCGTCCATCCTCTACAAACAGGCCGTAATACGTGATGCTCTCTCCGGGAACGTAATCGGCCATGGCCGCCAGATCTTCCAGTGGGGTATGCACCCTGAACACCACGTGATCCTGGGGAATTTTTACGAAATCATTTTCAGGGAAGGCTCGCTTGATCTGGGAGTGCATCTGGCCCCACTGCACGGGACCGTCAAAATCGTCCATCAGGATGAAACCGCCACGCATGATGAATTCACGCAGGTTGACCACTTCCTGATCAGTGAGTTCCATCTCCCCGGGTTCTGATACATAGGCAAAGGGATAGTCAAAAACATCCGGTTCCCCCAGCTCAATAATCCGGTAGGACTCCTGAGCCATATCAATACGGGTGGCACGTTCCAGAAATTCATTGAGATTGATGTCCGAGTCCGGGTAGTTGTGAGACCAGCCCATGTGCCCAATGTAGCCGTTGGTCCCAAAATGCCACCGGGCAGCAGTGAATTCCCTGGCTGGAGGTTCATTCTGGACAATACGATATCCCCGGCGTCCGCCGAACTGGGCAAAGGCAAATTCTGCCAACAGGCTTGTTGCCAGCAGGCAGATGATAAGGGACGTGTATCTGGCCATAGTGATAAACAGAAATGCAAAAATGCAGGATAAATTGACTCCTGCAACTTGGCAACTCAGGTTCAACAGGTATGTATTCACTTGCCTGCATTGACTTAATCCATTAGGGCGTTAAACTGCTCTCCACATACCCCCTGGGGGTATATGGAGAAAAGACATTCCATGGATAATCAGACGCCCTGTCACAGTAATGGGAAAGGTGTTGAGCAAAGCCAGAGTGCCGCAACAAGCCACTGCTGTCATGAAGTCAAACCTGCTCCCGTTACCCAGCCATCCTGCTGTCACACACCGGTGAACAAAGCCGACTGGCTGCTGCGCACCAGTGGTCTTGCCATTATTGTGCTGTATCTTCTGGCGGTTCTGGCCGGTGATGCCATACAGGAGGTAGCCTACCTGGGCAGCATGGCAGAAGCGGTTTTCAACCTGGTTAATACCATGTGGTGGGGTGTCCTGATCGGCATTCTGATGATTGCCGTGCTTGGCAGGATTCCACGGGAGTTCATCATGACAGCCCTGGGAACCGGCAGGGGCGTGGGGGGCATACTGCGCGCCACTGCTGCCGGTGTTCTGCTTGATCTGTGCAGTCATGGCATTCTCATGGTGGGGGCCAAACTGTATGAGCGGGGAGCCGGTATCGGTCAGGTGATGGCTTTTCTGGTTGCCAGTCCCTGGAACTCCTTTTCCCTGACGCTGGTCCTTGTAGCCATGATCGGTTTGCCATGGACGCTGGCTTTCATCGTTCTGTCCATGGTCATTGCGGTCATTACCGGTATGGTATTCGAGTCCCTGGTGGGCAGTGGCCTGGTGGCTGGCAATCCCAACAGCCTGGATATCCGGAAGGATTTCCATTTCTGGCAGGAAGCCATGCATGGTATTGAGCAACTGAAGATTTCCCCTGCCTGGATGCTGGACATGCTGATGTCAGGTTTGAAGGAAAGCCGCATGGTGCTGCGCTGGATTTTTTTTGGGATTATTCTGGCTTCGCTGGTCAGAACCTTCATCAACCCTGAAAACTTCAGTGCCTGGTTTGGCCCCTCACTGGCGGGACTCGGCCTTACCGTGCTCGTAGCCACCATCATGGAAGTGTGTTCAGAAGGCTCCACCCCCATAGCGGCCGATCTGCTGACGCGTGCCGGTGCGCCAGGAAACAGTTTCACCTTCCTGATGACCGGCGTTTCTACGGACTACACGGAAGTGATGGTGCTCAAAGAGACCACAGGATCCTGGAAAACAGCACTGCTCCTGCCTCTTATTACCGTGCCACAGGTAATCACGCTCGGATTGCTGCTGAACACCATGGGGTAAATTCCCCGAAATTAATCCTTATAAAAACGCCCTGATTGTGGGATGCTTTGACTCATTCCCAATGAGTTGACGTGACGCAATTGTCCAGCCATAAAACCATCTTCTGGCATGATTATGAAACCTGGGGGGCGCAGCCCCGCAAGGATCGTCCCTGCCAGTTTGCCGGCATTCGTACCGATGAAGAGCTGAATATCATTGATGATCCGGTGATGCTGTTTTGCAAACCAACACCGGATTATCTGCCTCACCCTGAAGCCTGCCTGGTAACAGGCATCAGCCCGGCAGAAGCCCTGGAAAAAGGGGTGAGCGAAGCCGAGTTCTGCGCGCGGATTGCCCAGGAGTTCTGTCAGCCGAACACCTGTGTCAGCGGTTACAACAGTATCCGTTTTGATGACGAAGTTACCCGCCACATGTTGTATCGCTGTTTTTATGATCCGTATGCCCGGGAATGGAAAAACGGCAATTCGCGCTGGGATATCATCGATCTGGTTCGCACCACCCATGCCCTCAGGCCCGAGGGCATCCAGTGGCCGCAAAAGGAAGATGGTCGTCCCAGCTTCCGTCTTGAGGAACTCACAGCCGCCAATGGCATAGAGCACAGCGGTGCCCATGATGCCCTGGCGGATGTGATTGCAACCATCGAATTTGCCAAGCTCATCAAGAAAGCCCAGCCCCGTTTGTATGACTGGCTTTACCAGTTGCGCGACAAGAAAAAGGTACAGCCGTTGCTGGATCTTCGTAAACAGGACATGGTGCTGCATGTCAGCGGGATGTTCCCCGCAACGCGTGGCTGTCTTGGCGTGGTGATGCCTGTGCTTGCGCATCCGGGAAACAATAACGGCGTTATCGTGGTCGACCTGCTGCAGAATCCTGAAAGCTGGCTTGACCTCGATGTAGCTGACATTCGTCATCGGCTGTTCACTCGCAGTGATGAACTGGAAGAGGGTATCGAGCGCATTGCGCTCAAAACCATCCATGTCAACAAGTGTCCTTCTGTTGCACCTTTGGGAACACTTAATGAGGAAGCCAGGGCGCTTTACGGTATCGATCTTGATGCCTGTGCCAGGCACAGGGACCTCATACTGGCCGATGCCACCCTGAACACTAAATTGCGCGCCGTGTTTGCCGAACCCGAACATGAAATAACCAGTGATCCGGACCATATGCTTTATGGTGGTGGATTTTTCAGTGATCAGGATAGGGAGTTGATGGATGAGATTATTGCCACCCCCGGAGACGCCCTGGGACACCTTGATTTGCCTTTCCGGGACAAGCGCTTGCCTGTAATGCTCTTTCGCTACCGTGGCAGGAATTTTCCGGATTCCATGGATGATGATGAAAAAGCACGCTGGCAGACCTGGTGCCGTGAACAACTCGCAACCAATCCCAACGGGGTGGGGCTGACAGCCGGAGAGTTTTTTCAACGTCTGGAAAGGTTGAACCAGGAAAGACCTGACCAGCAGGCCCTGCTGGATTCGCTCAGGGCTTATGGCCAATCGCTGTGCACCAGCTTGGGTCTTGAGGCAGGTGCCGGGAAATGAAGATTTTTGATCTGTTGAAGAAAACCGGCCCCGGCATCATCGTGGCGGCCACAGGGCTGGGGGCTGGCGATATCGTCGCGGCCTCTGCCGCCGGTGCCCAGTTTGGCACTTCGCTGCTCTGGGCGGTCTTGTTTGGCGGCGTGCTGAAATTCGTTCTCACAGAAGGTATCGGCCGCTGGCAGCTGGCCACGGGAACCACGCTGCTGGAAGGGTGGATAGAAAAGTTGCCCAGGTTTTTCAGTGGGTATTTCTTTGTTTATATGTTCCTGTGGACCTTCATGGTGGCTGCCGCCATGATGGCCGCTTGCGGCCTGGCAGCCTATGCATTTTTTCCGCAGATATCCGTGGCCTGGTGGGGTGTCATCCATGCGCTCGCCGCGCTGGTCATCGTCTGGTTCGGTGTCTACAACCTGCTGGAAACGGCGATGAAGTTTTTCATTGGCATGATGTTTCTCACGGTACTGGTGTGCGCCGTGATTGTTATGCCCGATATCCAGGACATAGCCATAGGCATGCTCCTTCCGACAGTTCCTGAAAATGGCCTGACCTACGTACTGGGCATTATTGGCGGTGTAGGGGGCAGCATCACCATCCTTTCCTATGGTTACTGGATGCGGGAAGCCGGCTGGCATGGCAGGGAGATGATGCCCACGATGCGCATGGATCTGGGTGTGGCCTATGGTCTGACGGCACTGTTTGGCGTGGCCATCATTATTGTGTCAGCAGGCGTGCAGCCCGAGGTGGTTTCCGGGAACAACATGGCGCTGGCCGTAGCTGACCAGCTGGAACCGGCGATGGGTACGGCAGGTAAATGGATATTCCTGTTTGGCTTCTGGGGAGCCGTTTTCAGTTCAATGATCGGCGTCTGGCACGGTGTACCTTTCCTGTTCGCCAATTTTGTATATCACTATCGGGGGCAAACTCATCTGCTGGAATCTCACGCCTCCATTTCAAAATCCGGTGCTTACCGCATCTACCTGGTTTACCTGGCCATACTGCCCATGAGTCTGCTTGCCCTGGAGCGGCCGGTATGGGTTGTCATCACCTATGCGGTTACCGGGGCTGTTTTCATGCCATTACTGGCAGCCTTGCTGTTCTACATGAATTCATCCAGAAACTGGCTGGGAGAGCATGCCAATTCCTGGAAAACGCGGAGTTTGCTGGGCCTTTGTCTGCTGGTTTTCGGGTACTTGCTGGTTATTGAGGTTCTGTCGCGAATCTAACCGGGAATAGTTTTCCAATTTCATCACTAAGCCAGTAAAATTACCCCTTATCGCAGTAACCAAACCGGTATTACGTTTTCCCTATGGATGAATTTGAGGATATCCGGCCTTATCGAGATGATGAGGTCAGGCCTGTCGTGGAACGTCTGATGGTGGACGATGCTCTTGCCCAGGCAATGGCAAAGTTTGAACATCCCATTCTGTTTCGCTTATTACCGGGCTGGGTCACCGGCAAGGTGAAGTCCCTGTTGGGCAAGGAACTGGCCCCCGTTCAGAATATTCATGATGTCCAGCTCATCATCGAGAAGTATCTCGACAGATTGATTGAGAGCACCACCACCGGACTTACGCAGACGGGTCTCGACCAGCTGGATGACAGCCAGCCCTATCTGTTCGTCAGCAACCACCGCGACATCACCATGGATCCTGCTCTGGTCAATTACATGATTTACCATCATGGTCTGGATACCCTGCAGATTGCCATAGGTGACAACCTGCTCAAACGCCCCTTCCTGTCCGACCTGATGCGACTGAACAAAAGCTTTATCGTCAAGCGTTCGATGCATGGACGGGATCTGCTCAAGGCAAGCAAGCAGCTGTCAGCCTACATCCATCACTGCATCAAGGAAGGTGAAAACGTGTGGATAGCCCAGCGTGAAGGCCGGGCCAAGGACGGAATAGACAAAACTGAAACAGCGATCATCAAGATGCTGCATATGGCAGATCGCGAGTCCACACTACGCCTGACGCTGCAGGAGTCCATAAACTCCCTGAATATAGTCCCGGTTTCTATTTCCTATGAGTTCGACCCCTGTGACCGTCTCAAGGCCGAGGAGCTTTACACTATTGATACGGCCGGAAAATATGAAAAGGATGAAAATGCTGATGTGCGCAGTATCCTGAACGGGATGGTGGGGCACAAAGGTGATGTTCATGTGACTTTCGGTACCCGTATTATTCTTGATGATGCAGTTACCGCTGAAGGCGTGGCCCGTCTTATCGATGAGCAGGTCATTTGCAATTACAAGCTGCATGCCGTCAATTTTGCGGCCATGGAAATAGTGAAAAAGGACTTCATGGATTTCACCAAGGCCCCCGAGAAGCTGGGTATCAGTGCCAGTGAATACAAACGCCGCAGCAAGGTCTTTAACAAACGTCTTTCAGCCATGCCCAAACACCTTCAGCCATACGTTCTCAATATGTACGCCAATCCGGTTATCCGAAAAGCTGAGCTTGATGCTCTCTGAAGGCCTGCCTTTCAGGCAGGCTGGCGAAATACAGGGTTTCCACTATAGTGAAATGAGTCACCAGAGCGACAGTGACCGGTTCTTCCATGCTTTCTGACGACATCAAGCAATCCATACAGCGCCACTATTCCACCCTTGTCAAAAACAAGGGCCTGCAAAATCGCGGCGGCCAGAAACTGATGATTGCTGAAATTGCCAAAACCCTCGCCAGTGTTGAAATGGATGAAGAGGGTAAACGCATCTCGCCTCATCCTCCTGTATGCGTCATTGAGGCTGGTACCGGCATTGGCAAGACCATCGCATACCTGCTTTCGGCCATCCCGGTGGCACAGGCGACAGGTAAAAAAGTCATTCTCGCCACGGCGACAGTGGCATTGCAGGAACAGGTCATGCACAAGGATATCCCTGATCTGCTCAAGCACAGCGACATGCAGTTTAGCTATTCCCTGGCCAAGGGCAGGGGGCGTTACCTGTGCCTGTCCAAACTCGACAACATGCTCAAGTCCAACAGCAGCCAGGATGCGATGATGGATCTGTACGGCCTGGAGCTGGATGATCCGACTGCCGAGGACAAGGTGCTGTACCAGGATATGCTGGATGCATTGCTGGACGGCAAGTGGAAAGGTGATCGGGATGACTGGCCAGTCGTGCTCAATGACGGTCAATGGCGCAATGTGGCCGTCGAGAAGGGACAGTGCAGCGGGAACCGTTGCTCCAATTTTTCTACTTGCAGTTTTTTCAGGGCCCGCGGCAATATGCTCAAGGCGGACTGCATTGTCGCCAATCATGACCTGGTGCTGTCTGACCTGGCACTGGGGGGCGGTGTCATTTTGCCGGCGCCTGAGGAATGTATCTACATTTTTGATGAAGCCCATCATCTTCCGTTAAAAGGCGTAAGTCATTTTTCCCATTTCATTCGTCTCAGGGCCACGCTTACCTGGCTTGATCGTATCACGTCAATTTTCAAGGCGATGGGTGTGGAAATGGGCAGTGACAGCGAGTTGACCGTGCAACTGGATAAGGCCAGGGATGCTGCCGATAAAACCAGGGTCTGCGTGCAGCAGCATATGCCCATGTTTCAGGTATATCTGGACAGAGCGGAAGCAGCCGGCAATGGCAGTGATGTCAGCCAATTTACATTTGACCAGGGTGTCGTGGGATCGGAGATACGTGAAGCTAGTCATAATATTTTTCTGGAATTCCGCGAGCTGGAGGAACGTCTGGGTAAAATTTCGGATCGCCTCAAGGAATTTATGGATAACGATGGAGGCGAGATCGATCGCCAAACAGCCGAGAACTGGTTTCCCGTAATTGGCATTATGCTTGCGCGTACTGAAGGTGCATTGCAACTTTGGAGGGCATTTTCCATAGAGGATCATGGTGATTATGCACCCAATGCCCGCTGGATAACGTTTCGTCCCCTGGGAAATGAACATGAGATAACCCTGTCCAGCAGCCCGGTACTGGCGGCAGGCGCTCTTACGGATTTTCTCTGGAATGAATGCCATGCTGCCGTCATGACCTCGGCAACGTTGACCGCCCTGGGAAGTTTTGAGTTTCTGAGCATGCGCTCCGGCCTCCACGAGCAGACGGTTTATCACCAGATAAGAAGCCCATTTGATCACTACAATAGTGCCTGTCTGCGAATTCCGGCCAGGGGTTTTGACCCGGGCAATGCTGAATTACATACCCAGGCCATCATAGACGTGCTTCCATCCCTGGTGGAAGAAAGGAAAGGTGCTCTGGTTCTGTTTGCCTCAAGGCGCCAGAT
This sequence comes from uncultured Enterobacteriaceae bacterium, assembly GCA_964490145.1. GTDB lineage: Bacteria > Pseudomonadota > Gammaproteobacteria > Pseudomonadales > Pseudohongiellaceae > Eutrophocola. The sequence goes on along the minus strand of CAZBBS010000039.1, from coordinate 18,527 downwards.
GCAGCAGGTGCTTCAGGGACTGGATGAAGCGATGCAATTCAATATCCTGTCCCAGGATGATCATTCCAAGCAGGAATTAATCCGTCTGCACAAGGAGCGTGTTGACAATGGCAGGACCAGTGTCATTTTTGGCCTGGCAAGCCTGACGGAAGGCATTGATCTGCCGGGTGATTACTGTACCAGTGTCGTCATAGCAAAAATTCCCTTTTCTGTACCCAATGATCCTGTGGAAGCTACGCTGGGTGAATGGATCAAGGCCAGTGGTAAAAATCCCTTCATGGAAATATCGGTTCCGGAGGCATCAATGAAACTGATTCAGGCCTGTGGACGACTGTTGCGAACCGAAACCGATACAGGCAACATTACCATTCTGGATGAACGGTTAATGACCAAATTTTATGGCAAGGGTATAGTGCAGTCATTGCCGGGTTTCAGGGTAGAGACATTTCAGCAGCAGGCCATTTCCTCACCTGAATAATACGGGGCTACCATCTCCCCATTCATTTTTCACTTGGATTTTCAACAACAGGATTCGCCCCATGAATGATGCCAGTAACAACCTGCCTCCAGGGTATATGCCTCCGAAAGTCTGGCGCTGGGCCGGACAGGATGGTGGCGAGTGGACCAGTATCAATCGTCCTGTTTCCGGGGCTACCCATGAGAAGGTGCTGCCAATAGGTGAACATCCCATTCAGCTGTATTCCTTGGGGACACCAAACGGACAAAAAGTCACGATCATGCTTGAGGAGCTGCTGGCGCTGGGGCACAGCGGTGCTGAATACGATGCGTGGTATATCAACATAGGCGCCGGAGAACAGTTCGGCTCGGGTTTTGTTGACATCAACCCTAATTCAAAAATACCGGCCATGATGGACCATTCGACCACTCCACCTACCCGTCTGTTCGAAAGCGCCTCTATGCTGGTCTATCTGGCGGAAAAGTTCGATGAATTTTATCCCAGGGAACATTATCGTCGAGCAGAAACAATGAACTGGTTGATGTGGCAAATGGGCTCTGCACCTTTTCTGGGTGGCGGCTTTGGACATTTCTATGCCTATGCGCCATTCAGGATCGAATACGCGATTGACCGCTATGCCATGGAAACCAAACGCCTGCTGCACGTACTGGATACCCACCTGCAGGATCATGAATACCTGGCTGGTGATGTGTATACCATCGCTGATATGGCAAACTGGCCCTGGTACGGCAGCATTATGAATGATGGGTATAATGCCGGGGAATTTCTATCAGTTCACGAATATAAAAATCTGCGACGTTGGGTTGATATGATTGGCGCACGACCGGCTGTACAACGCGGACAGATAGTAAACAGGGGGCTGGGCCCGCTGGATCAGCAGTTGCGTGAGCGGCATCATGCTGATGATTTCCAGAATAATACCCAGGACAAGATAGAAGCCCGCAAGGAAAGTAAGGGTTAGACCCAGACCCAGCCCAGGGTATCGGTATAGGTATAGGGGTATTACCCCAGTCCTGATAATTGGTGTTTGACAGTACTATTTATTCTAATCACGATGCGAAAAAGTATCGTTGTATACTGACCTCGTAATATTTTGGTTTCTAAAAAGGATGTGGAAATTTAAAAAAGTGTTTCCCTGTGTCAATTAAACCATTGCAGCAGTGAGAGCACTCCCTCAATTTTGTGTAATACCAGCTTTGACAATGATCTGCTGAATGCCACTAACAGTATGATGGCACTGGTGGATGATCAGCTGTGATATCTCGTGGTTAACGAAGCCTACAGCAGCGTTTTCCGAACTATCCCTGATGCCATGATTGGCAAGACCGTCATGGAATTGTTCAGCCATGATCCAGAGCATCTGAAAGCAGTTGTTCTGCCCAACCTGGAAGAAGCCCTGACGGGTGTGGATTCGAGTTATGGTGTATGGGTCGATATTCCCGGATTAGGAAGAAGGTATTTCGACATTCTGGCCAGGCCAATCCTGAATGAGCAAAAAGTTATTGAACGGATTGCCATCATAGGTCGTGATCGTACTGATATGCAATCCCAGCTGGATGAGCTGGAAAGAAGCCGGGAAATGCTCAATCGTACTGAAAAGATAGCCAATCTGGGTGGGTGGTTTGCTGACATAAAAACCGGCGTAATGACCTGGACCGATGAAATGTATGCCATCCATGAAGTTGACCGGGATTTCGACGTGGATCCGGTCAAGATCATGCATCAGTTCTATTCGAAAGATCAGCATGCAGTCATGGATGCATGGATGGAAAAAACGAGAAGCGAAGAAGGGCCACATGAAGTCATCGGCTTGATGGAAACGCCCAAAGGAAATCGCAAGTGGGTTCGCTCCATTGCTTTCACGCGTTGGGATAATGGTGAATTGGTCAGTATTGAGGGAGTTCTTCAGGATATTACCAAAACCTATGAGCTTGAGCAGGAGCTCAAGCTCAGTGAAGAAAAATTCCGCAGCCTGGTTGAGGAAACCAATGCGGTTGTTTGGGAAGTTGAATTGGACCCAATCAGGTATACCTACCTTTCCCCTCAAGCAGTAACGCAAACCGGTTATTCGATGGAGGAATGGCAAAAACCTGCCTTCATGGAAAGCATCATGCATCCGGAAGACAAGCCGGCTATCATGGAAAAAATATATAACAATTTGACTGTCGGCAACAATTTTTCCCTGGAGTACCGGATCATCAAGAAAGACGGGTCGTATATGTGGATTAATGACAATATCCGGCCCATAAAAAATACCCGTAATCAGGCTGTAGGTGCCAGGGGGGGTGTTCATCGATGTCTCATCCATCGAGCAAATGAAGGCTGGTCTGGATGCGGCATTCCGTTCCATAACCACCTATGAAGAAGCGCTCAATCAGCATGCCATTGTCAGCGTTGCCGATAAAGATGGACGTTATACCTATGTGAATGAAAAGTTCCTGGAAATCACCGGTTACAGCAGAGATGAGCTCGTCGGGTCAATGATGACGCTGATTCTGCCAGAAGATCACCCTGATACCCTGGGCGTTGAGATAGTCACCAAATTGAAAAACGGGCAGACCTGGCAAGGTGAACTGATGCACCAGAACAAGCAGGGCGAAACGTTTTGGGTCTATGCCACGATCGTGTCTTTGTTTGACGACAGGGGGAAACTGGAATCCAGTATCACGATACGTACTGATATTACTGAACTCAAGCGTACCGAGCTGGCCTTGAGGAAAACCCAGAAGCTCGAGGTCATTGGTCAGCTGACAGGTGGTGTGGCGCATGATTTCAATAATTTGCTCAGTATTATTATTGGAAATCTTGAATTGATGCAGCTGGACGCACTGCTGCTTTCGCGCGCAGGCGACCTGATTGGAAATATCAAGTCTGCCGCCAGTCGGGGCTCGGTGCTGACCCGGCGTCTGCTGAATTATTCCCGCAAAACACCGGTAAACTCTACGGTGCTGAATCTTAACGACTGTCTGTCACGTGATCTTGATCTGGTCAGCAAATCACTGACAAACATGGTGCATGTGGAAACGGATTTGGCCAAGGACCTGTGGCTGGTCGATGTGGATGAGGGTGATCTGGAAGACAGCATTATCAACCTGGCCATCAATGCCGGCGATGCCATGCGTGCGGGCGGGACACTTAAATTCCAGACTCGTAATGTGGATTTTGAGACAGCGCAGGTCAAGGCTTCAGAAAAGCTTATGAAAGGGCAGTATGTAGAGTTGGTGGTTACAGATAATGGTGTAGGGATAGATCCTGAATTGATAGATAAGATATTTGACCCCTACTTTACAACCAAGCCAGCTGACAAGGGTTCAGGACTCGGGTTGGCCATGGTTTATGGCTTTGTTCAGCGTTCCCAGGGTGAGATATTTGTGACATCCACACCGGGTGAAGGCACCAGATTTGAGATTTATTTTCCACGGGCAAACACGGCAGATAATCTGGGCAATGTAGAAAAGGTTGAGCGCAAGACGCTGACCGCCCAGCATAACGAAACCATACTTGTGGTGGATGACGAAGATATTATTGCAGAAACAACGGCTTCCCACCTGGAGCGTCTGAGATATAATGTATTGATTGCGCTCAATGGTGACGAGGCGCTGGATATTATTCGCTCCAGTCAAAAGGTCAATCTGTTGTTCTCGGATATCGTCATACCCGGCCGGTTCAATGGCTATCAGCTTGCAGAAGAAGTGCTGAAAAGTCGTCCGGATATAAAGCTCCTTTTTGCAACCGGCTATTACGGGGTTGAATCCAGGTTGGCCCATAACGAATGGGTTAACAACACCATCCAGAAACCCTATGGCAGGGTGGAAATGTCCCGGAAAATCCGGGAGGCCCTGGGTCAATAAACACCGCTGCGTTTTATGAAACCAGGATTTTCTTGTCCAGAAGGAAGTTGTATAGGTATTCAGCATTTTGTTCAGGCGTTGTGTCGGCCTGAATGATGATTTCCGGTTCTTCGGGCTTTTCGTAAGGGGAATCAATTCCGGTAAAATTCTTGATTTCTCCCCGTCTCGCCTTTTCATAGAGTTGCTTGGGATCCCGCTCTTCACAGATATCCAGCGGCGTATTCATGAAAATTTCGATAAAAGGCAGATCCTCTTTCTGATGAATGGCACGGACAATTTCCCGGTCTCGCAGAAATGGTGAGATAAAGCTGGATAAGGTGAGCATCCCGGCATCTGCAAACAATTTTGACACTTCGCCTACTCGTCTAATATTTTCCTCGCGGTCCGCATCAGAAAAGCCCAGATTGTTGTTCAGGCCATGGCGGATATTATCGCCATCCAGTACATAACACTTGTAACCGCGTTGTATCAGCAGGTGCTCCAGCGTGAATGCCAGTGTGCTTTTGCCAGAGCCGCTCAATCCGGTGAACCAGAGGGTGGCACCTTTCTGTTTGAAGTTGGCTTCGCGGGTATTTCTGTCAACCCGGCTTTCATGCCACACGATGTTGGTGGCTTTTCCTTTAGTCATATGCTGCTCTCGCTCTGGTGTTTATTCTTGTTATGGGTCTATCTGGCGTATTGTCAAAATCACGACATCTTCAAGAGGTCGGTCCTGTCCATCCACTGGAACCTTGCCTATGGCATCAAGAACTTCAAGGCCAACTCTTACTTTGCCGAAGACTGTATTCTTGCCGGTCAGCCAGTCGGTGTCTACCAGGTTGATGAAAAATTGGGAACCATTGGTATTGGGGCCATTGTTTGCCATGGCAATCACCCCGCGCACAGGACGCCTGGATATAACTCGCTCGGTATACTGATATCCCAGGTTTTCATAGCTTTGTTTTACCGTCATTGAGCGCAGCAGCTGGTCGACTTCATCTATCCTGGCATCCAGGTCGTTGGGGTTGTTGATGCCGAGCTTTTTATAAAGGGGTGCGAGGATTTTCTGTTGAAAATCCTCTCTTGAGTTGATGGCGAGCAAGGGATGGGGTTTGCCCTCATCATCGAATACCGGCATTTTATCAAGGCCTAGATTGCGAGCATTGATTTCATCCCTGAATGAGAAGCCCGGTGTACCGTCGCCCATGCCTGTTGGGCTGCCTCCCTGAATCATGAAGCCATCAATTACCCGGTGAAAGGTCAGTCCATCATAAAACGGACGCATCACTTCCTCACCGGTGTAGGGGTCCAGCCAGGCCTTGGAGCCATCTGCCAGTGCCAGAAAGTTGGCCACTGTCAGTGGGGCTTCATCCGGAAAGAGCTCCAGGACCATGGTTCCCAAAGATGTACGAATTTCCACGACCGGGTTATCAAAGTCTTCCCGGCTGAAGGAATAGGACACTGTTGGTGTTTCAGGGATATCCTCTTCCAGAGTAGCAGTGAAGTCAGGCGATAGGGGGATATATGCCGGCGTAAGCTGGTCACTGTCTGGTTCGGCAGCCAGTACAGGCAGAACAAGGATGCAGCTGAGCAGTAGGGCCAGATAGCGCATGGAAGTAATCAGTCAGATTTCAGCGGATGACCGGCAGGGAGGGTCCGCTCCATCCAGAGTGCCAGCTTGTGTTTCATGTGGATAACATCTTCCTGGTCTTTGGCCAGGGGCTGGATAAGCTTGTCCTTGACCAGCAGGGCATATATGGCCCGGATTTTCAGATCCGCATGATCCTCAGGGTCGAACTTACCGGCGCCACGTTTTTCAAAATAGGCCGTACCGATGCGAATGGCTTCGCCCAGCAGTTCCTTTTCGTTTTTGATCTTTTTGATGGCAGACATGCCGGGAAGTCTAGCATAAGAGTGACGCGATGACGCATATGTGCTTCGCACGGGACAAAGGAGACAGGAGGCAGGGTGGTTTCAGGAAAGCTTGAGTTTTCTGGACATTATTTTTACTGAAAACAGGCAAATATACTTGACGTTAAACACTGAAGTTCGTTCATTGTCCCTGCCTCCTGCCTCCTGCCTCCTGCCTCCTGCCTCTTTTTTCCGACCATAAAAAAACCGGGAGCAAGCCCCCGGTCTTATTTTCAACCGTTATATTACCGGTCTTCCCGATATATCAGTGCGTAACTTTGTTCGGGTCGCTGCCTTCTTCCAGTTCTTTCTGGCTGATTTCCACCACAAAGCTCTCCTGCTGGAGTTGCCGCGTGGCCTCGGCGCGTTCCTCTGCTTCCGCCTTGCGCAGTTTTGCCTCATCATCGAACATTTCAGCATTCAGCGACATCTGGCGAACCAGGTGTTGCTTGAGCCGGTCTACCACGCAGGTCATCACTTCCAGGGTCTGGCTCAGTTGATCCAGCGTGATCAGTGTCTGTTCTGCGTTTTGTTCTACGTCTTTTTTGTCGGCCATAGGAATAGTCCTTCTATTGGCTGATGAGTGTTACAGCGTACCCTGTTGTTTTTATTATCTTCCGCTAATGCTTTCTTATGTGCTCTTTTAATCCCAGTTCAGCGCACCGCCGGTCTGGTATTCAATAACGCGAGTTTCAAAGAAGTTTTTCTCCTTGCGCAGGTCCATGATTTCGCTCATCCAGGGGAATGGGTTCTGGGCGCCCGGGAACTGCTCGGGCAGGCCGATCTGCGCCAGGCGGCGGTTGGCGATGAATTTCAGATAATCTTCCATCATCACGGCATTCATGCCCAGTACGCCGCGAGGCATGGTATCCCTGGCATATTCAATTTCCAGCTGGGTGGCTTCCAGAATCATCTGGGTGGCTGTCTGTTTCATGTCGGCATCCCACAGGTGGGGATTCTCCAGCTTGATCTGGTTGATCATGTCGACGCCGAAATTCAGGTGCATGGATTCGTCACGCAGGATGTATTGGAACTGTTCTGAAGTACCGGTCATCTTGTTGCGGCGTCCCATGGACAGGATCTGGGTAAAGCCGCAGTAAAAGAAGATGCCTTCAAGACAGCAGTAGAAGGCAATCAGATTGCGCAGCAACTGCTTGTCCGTATCCGGTGTGCCGGTCTTGAAGGTCGGGTCGGAAATCTCCTTGGTGTACTTGAGGCCCCACGAGGCTTTCTTCGCCACTGATGGAATTTCGTGATACATGTTGAAGATTTCGCCTTCGTCCATTCCCAGGGATTCAATGCAGTACTGGTAGGCATGGGTGTGGATGGCTTCCTCGAAAGCCTGCCTCAGGATGTACTGGCGGCATTCCGGGTTGGTGATCAGACGGTAAATCGCCAGTACCAGGTTGTTGGCGACCAGGGAATCTGCCGTGGAGAAGAAACCCAGGTTGCGCTTGACGATGATGCGTTCATCATCGGTCAGGCCATCCGGTTTTTTCCATAACGCGATGTCCGCGTTCATGTTGATCTCCTGCGGCATCCAGTGGTTGGCACAACCATCCAGGTATTTCTGCCAGGCCCATTCGTACTTGAACGGAACCAGTTGGTTGAGGTCGGCCCGGCAGTTGATCATGCGTTTCTGGTCAACCGTGACGCGTTCTGCGGCACCAGCCAGTTCTTCCTGGCCAGCGGTGTAATCCATTTCTGCCACTGTTTTCAGTGCCTGCTCGACAGCACTCAGATCACTGCTGTCTTCCAGGGAAGAGGCAGAGGGGACCTGGCCTGGCGTCGGGTGGGAGGTTTTCTGTTGCGGGGCCATTTCCGAAACGGAATCAGCGGTGCTCACGGGATTGTCGCCATGATCCATGCTGTCGTCGGCAGCGAAATTGGTCTCATCCCGAGAGCTGGCCGGTGCCTGAGGCACGGGTTCTTCGGCAGGTGCCGATGTGTTTATCGGTGCTGACGAAATGGTGTCTTCGCTGTTGAATTCATCCCATGACAACATGTTGTTTTACCCCTTTTTTCATTCCTGCAGGCTGGCTACAGGGTCTAAATGTGTTTCTCGAATTTCTCTTGGTTAATCAGACCGGTTAATTTGCCACCGGCATGCCGCTACTGGCAGGCCTCGCAATCCGGATCATCCAGTGAGCAGGCCTTGGGCACTTCCGCCGGTCCTGCCGCTGCCTGCTGCTCAATATGGGCAGACACCTTGTTCAGGGTGCCGGAGTTAACCGTGGATTTCTCAGTGCTGGTCGCTGCCATGGCGCGCAGGTAGTAGGTGGTCTTCAGACCGCGATACCATGCCATACGGTAGGTGACATCCAGTTTCTTGCCATTGGCCTCACTGATATACAGGTTCAGGGACTGGGCCTGGTCGATCCACTTCTGGCGACGGCTGGCCGCATCCACCAACCAGCGCGGATTGATTTCGAATGCCGTGGAATAGAGCACTTTCAGGCGCTCTGGAATGCGGTCGATCTTCTGAACGCTGCCGTCGTAGTATTTCAGGTCGTTGATCATCACGCTATCCCACAGACCTTCGGCCTTGAGGTCGCGAATCAGGTAAGGATTGACGACAGTGAACTCGCCGGACAGGTTCGATTTCACATACAGGTTCTGGTAAGTGGGTTCGATGGACTGCGATACGCCGGTGATGTTGGCGATGGTGGCTGTCGGGGCGATGGCCATGACATTGGAGTTGCGCATGCCGGTTTGCTTGACCCGTTCACGCATGCCGTCCCAGTCGAAGGTCATGCTGTAGTTCACTTCCATGTAATTCTCGCCACGTTCGTCCTGCAGGCGTCTCAGGGAGTCGATCGGCAGGATGCCCTGACTCCACAGGGAACCTTCGAAAGTCTCGTAGGTGCCGCGCTCTTCCGCCAGAATGGTGGACGCTTCGATGGCGTAGTAACTGATTGACTCCATGGAGCGGTCGGCAAAATCCACCGCCGCTTCGGAAGAGTAGGGTATCTTCTGGATATACAGGGAGTCCTGGAAACCCATCATGCCCAATCCGACAGGGCGGTGTTTCATGTTGGAATTTTTCGCCTGCGGCACCGAGTAGTAGTTGATGTCGATGACGTTATCCAGCATGCGCACGGCAGTGTGAACTGTACGACGGAGCTTGTCCTGGTCCAGACCGGCTTCAGTGACATGGTTGACCATATTCACAGAACCTAGGTTGCAGACAGCGATTTCATCCTTGCTGGTGTTCAGGGTGATTTCTGTACACAGGTTGGATGAGTGGACTGTACCCACGTGCTGCTGCGGTGAACGGATATTGCAGGCATCCTTGAACGTGATCCAGGGATGACCGGTTTCAAACAGCATGGACAGCATTTTTCGCCAGAGGTCCTTGGCCCGCACGGTCTTGTGCACGTAGAGCGAGCCCTCCTTGGCCATTTTTTCGTAGTGCGCATAGCGTTCTTCGAAGGCCTTGCCATGAAGTTCGTGCAGGTCAGGGACCTCATTTGGCGAAAAAAGCGTCCATTCCTGGTCTTCAAACACACGTTTCATGAACAGGTCCGGAATCCAGTTGGCGGTGTTCATGTCGTGGGCACGGCGACGGTCGTCACCGGTGTTTTTGCGAAGCTCAAGAAATTCCTCGATATCCAGGTGCCAGGTTTCCAGGTAGGAACACACGGCGCCTTTGCGTTTACCACCCTGGTTGACGGCTACTGCGGTGTCATTGACCACTTTCAGGAAAGGTACGACACCCTGGGATTTACCGTTGGTGCCCTTGATGTAGGCGCCAAGTGCCCTGACCGGGGTCCAGTCGTTGCCCAGGCCGCCGGCCCATTTGGAGAGCATGGCGTTGTCATGTATGGCCTGGTAGATGCCGCTCAGGTCGTCCGGCACGGTGGTCAGGAAGCAGGAAGACAATTGGGGCCTCAGGGTGCCTGAGTTGAACAGCTGCGGTGTGGAAACCATGTAGTCGAAACTGGACAGCAGGTTGTAAAACTCGATGGCGCGGGCTTCACGGTTTTCCTCGTTTGATGCCAGTCCCATAGCCACACGCATGAAGAAAATCTGCGGCAGCTCGAAGCGTGTGCCTTCACTGTGAATGAAGTAGCGGTCATACAGGGTTTGCAGTCCCAGATAGGTGAACTGATCATCGCGATCGGCCTTGAGTGCCTCGCCCAGGCGGTCCAGGTCATATTCGAGCAGGTGGGGGGAGAGCAGTTCAAGCTCCACACCTTTTTCAATATAGGGACGCAGTGCCGTGGCGTATTTGTAATGCATTTCTGACTGGGTAGCGCTTTCTGCCACGTCCAGGAAAGTCAGTGCCTCGCTGCGCAGGCTGTCCAGCAGCAGACGGGCAGCCACAAAGCTGTAATTGGGCTCCTTTTCCACCAGTGTGCGGGCAGTCATCACCAGGGAAACCCTGACATCATTGATCTTGACACCGGAATAGAGGTTTTTCAGGGTTTCCTCGTAAATGGCATCGCCGTTGACATCGTCCAGACCCTCACAGGCTTCACTGATCACCGTACGCAGGCGGGCGGTATCCAGGGGTTTGCTGGAACCGTCATCCATGGTGACCATGATGTCGGAGCGTTCCTCGGCAGCGGGCTGCTGGGATTTGCGCTCACGGGCGCGTTCCGCACGGTACAGTACATAGCTGCGGGCAACCTTGTGCTCGCCGGAGCGCATCAGCATCAGTTCCACCTGATCCTGGATCTCTTCAATATGAATGCTGCCTCCGGATGGCATGCGACGCTTGAAGGTCTGCATTATCTCGTCAGTGAGCCTTTCCACGGTTTCATGTATGCGGCTGGAGCCCGCAGCATTACCGCCTTCCTCAGCGATATAGGCCTTGGTAATGGCTATGGCGATTTTTGACGGATCGTAACCAACAACCGCGCCGTTACGCTTGATGACACGAAGTGTGCCGGGTGCCATGGTGGTAATGGAACTGTCTGAAGTGTCCTGGGTGCCTGGTGCGGCTGGTGCGGTCCTGGAAGAGGATTCAACTTCTGTGTGCATTGATGACTCCGGAGTTTCTGATCGTCGTTGACTTGTTATTTTGTGTATTGCCGTGTTTACCCGCAGATCAACAGGATTGAAGCTGACGGGCCTGATTTCTGTCTCTTTCACCTGGATTGCCCAAACACAATATATAGTGGTTGGGGCAAATCCTTAGTTTCTGCTTTCTGACTGTGGATAAGTCGTCGGCAGAAGGTGGGGTGGGTGCAGGCAAGGCCAGATATTCTCTGGTGTTGAGGGTGTTACTGCTTGAAATCCCCGTTGCCTGTCGTTCAGTCCATCCCCTGTTTTTACTTTATTTAGGCTTTAACTTGCTTTAACTACATACGCTAACTGGAGGTTGTTATTGGTTTTTTAATTTTCCTGCAGTTTACGCAACGAAAGCCTGAAGCACAATATGTTGTGTAAATTTATTGTTCGCGCACTATATCAGGTATTTTTTCGCCGATGCAAGACAATAATCTGTGAAATTGATGTGGATAAATTGTGTGTAGGTGGTGGTGATCGGGGGATAAGTCGACCTGAGGTTAACGTGATTTGTGTCTTTGCACCAGCAGTGAGCAGCCTGCATCAGGCTCTGGCGATTAAAAACCCAGGGTTTTCAGGAGGATGATGCCGGGAAGTTTGGTTATGCACCAGCAAGGTGCGAATGGAAAACACTATATATTGTGTTTTGAAAATCGGGAATCAGAGGGTTTTTCCACCCATAAAGCGGGCAACAAAATCATTGGCAGGATGCTGCAGCAGTTCTTCAGGGACCCCCCATTGCTGTAATTCACCTTCCAGCATCACACCGGTAATGTCTGCCACGGCAAAAGCCTCATCCTGATCGTGGGTCACTAGGATGGCGCTTATCTGACGTTCCAGCAGGATTTCCCTGACTTCCCGGCTCAGGCTGCGCCGCATTTCGGTATCAAGGTTGGAGAATGGCTCATCCATCAGCAGAATTTTTGGCTGTGGGGCCAGGGCGCGCGCCAGGGCGACCCGCTGCTGCTGGCCGCCTGACAGCTGATGGGGGTATTTGTCGCCATGGGCATCCAGGTGAACCAGGGCCAGCAGGCTGGCGACTTTATCCTCGATGTCAGACTTGTTCTGGCCGTGGAGGCCAAAGGCAATATTCTTTTTCACGGTAAGGTGGGGAAACAACGCGTAATCCTGAAACACCATGCCCACGTGCCGCTGTTCCGGTGGCAGCATGGTGCCGGGAGCGCTCAGGCAGATGCCATCCAGGCGGATCTGTCCGGCATGGATGGTCTCAAGTCCGGCAATGGCTCTCAGGGCGGTGGTCTTGCCGCAACCACTGGGGCCCAGCAGACTGACTATCTGCTGGTTCATGACGTTGAAACTCAGGTCATCGATAATGACCTGGTCGTCATAGCGGCAGTTGATATTGTGGATTTCCAGCAACGGATTCATGAGGTACCGGCCCGGGGTTGCGTAAGGCGGAACTACTATAGCAGAAGCACGCTCAGGCGATCAGAAATTCAAGCAGCGCTTTCTGGGCATGCAGGCGGTTTCCGGCTTCGTCCCAGACCACTGAGTCAGGCGCATCAATAACCTCGGCACTGACCTCCTCACCCCGATGTGCTGGCAGGCAGTGCATGAACAGGGCGTCTGGCTTGGCCATGGCCATCAGGGCGCTGGTGACTTCGTAACCGGCAAAGTCTTTCTCGCGTTTTGCCTGCTCTCCTTCCTGGCCCATGGAGGCCCATACATCGGTCACCACCAGAGAGGAACCTGGCATGGCTTCTTCCGGCGTGCGGACAATTTTTACCCGGTCGCGATTGGCTTCCACCAGGGAAGGCATGGGGTCATAGCCTTCAGGGCAGGCCACCACAAGCTCGAAATCAAGCTGGCGGGCAGCGTTGATATAGGAGTTGCACATATTGTTGCCATCGCCTACCCAGCTCACTGTTTTACCCTGGATATCACCACGGTGCTCGAAGAAGGTCTGCATGTCAGCCAGCAGCTGACAGGGGTGGTAGTCATCGGTCAGGGCATTGATGATCGGGATACTGGAAAATTCGGCCATGCGAACAAGTTTTTCATGCTCGAAGGTCCGCACCATCACGGCATCCACCATTTCAGACAGGACACGGGCGGTATCTTCAACGGGTTCGCCGCGACCGAGTTGGGTGTCATTGGGGGACAGGAAAATGGCCGCTCCTCCCATCTGCACCATGCCTGCTTCAAAGGACACGCGGGTACGTGTAGAGGACTTTTCGAACACCATGCCCAGAACCTTGTTTTTGAGCAGGTCATGGGGCTGGCCGCTTTTCTGCAGCTTTTTCAGTTCACTGGCGCGCTGGATTAGGTCACGCAGCTCCTGGCTGGAAAGGTCAAGCAGGGTCAGGAAGTGTCTGGTTGTCATGAGGTGAATTCCTGGATCAGGTTGCTGATGGTGTCAATGATCAGGTCGCTCTCGGCTTCTGTCAGATTCAGGGGCGGCACCAGGCGGACAACATTGCCGGATGCCACATTGATCAGGATGCCTTTTTCACGGGCCAGGCCAACCAGGTCGCCGCAGGGCTGATCGAGCTCTACACCTACCATCAGGCCCTTGCCGCGAACAGAGACCACATGGGCATTGTTTTGCAGGCGAATGCTGAGACCAAACTTGATCCGGTCACCCTGAATATTGGCGTGTTCCAGCAGGTTTTCCCCCTGGATGGCCTCAATGACGGCTAGAGCAGCGGCGCAGGCCAGGGGACTGCCGCCAAAGGTGGTGGCGTGATGGCCGGGCTGGAACAGTTCTGCTGCGCGTCCTCGTGCAAGGCAGGCACCAATCGGGAAGCCATTGCCCAGGCCTTTGGCGGTGGAAAACACGTCCGGGAGGATATGGTTGTGCTGATAGGCAAAATATTTACCGGTGCGGCCGTTGCCGGTCTGCACTTCATCAAGCATGAGCAGCATGTCATTGGCATCGCACACGGCACGCAGTTTTGTCAGGTAATCAGAATCCGGCAGACAGACGCCACCTTCACCCTGAATGGGTTCAACCAGTACGGCGACAATGTTGTCATGCTGGGCAATCATGGCTTCAACGGCATCGATGTCGTTGAAAGGCACACGGTAAAACCCGTCCAGGAAAGGGGCAAATCCACCCTGGTGCCGGTTGCTGTGCGTGGCGGTGAGGGATCCCATGGTGCGCCCGTGGAAGGCGCCCTCCATAACAATGATGCCGGGCACCTCGATGCCTCGGGTATGGCCGAACATGCGAGCCAGCTTGATCTGGGCCTCATTGGCTTCGGCGCCGGAATTACAAAAGAACACCCGGTCCATGCCGGATACGGCGCACAGCTTCTCAGCCAGTTCGGATTGCAGGGGGATGCCGTACAGATTGGAGGTATGCACAAGCGTGGCCACCTGCTCCTGAACGGCGCGGATGAAGCCGGGATGGCTGTGGCCAAGTGCGCATACGGCAATGCCGCTGATGGCATCCAGGTACTTGTTGCCCTCGCTGTCATAAAGCCAGGAACCTTCTCCACGGACGAAGTCCACCGGGATCCGGTTGTAGGTATTCATCAGTACGTTCAGATTGCTCATTTCCAGTACCCCAAAAACGAAAAGGGCAGCTCTCGCTACCCTGGGAAAGGGCGGATTTTAATGCCAAAAGTCCATTAACTCAATAATGGAGCTTGTCAGTGAAAATCCCGGTTCCGGTACTGGCAGGGTGTTTAAGCGCCAGCCGCTGGCATGAGACGGCTGTCTACAGGCCAGGGCCTGCCATAAGCGTTTCTCTGGTCGCTTCAGCCCAACGCCTGAGGATCAGGGCAACCACAGAGCGGTTGGATTCCTGGTCGGACCGGATTTCCATCGCTCTGCCGATTAATGTACTGGTTACGGAGTCATAGAACTCCAGTACCAGGGTCATCTTCAACGGTGAGGTTTCTGTGCCGCTTCGCGCCTTGTACACACTCTGGCCGATGTCCAGATTCAGAATGGCTGGCCTGAGTATCAGAACATCCGCGGCACCGACATTGACCATCTCGTACCCGTCGTTATCGGTCAGAACTTCAGTAAAAACTTCCTTGAATTGGTCAGAGAGAGTCTGCGAAATTTCCGCCATGTCCTCTTCCTTTATCTGCTCATTGGGCCGCTTGCCCCGGTTTTCATCCCTCAGCCAGTTGTCCTGGAACTGCACCAGGCTGTCGAGCAGGACAAGGCGCTTGTACTGGGACAGGGTTTCCCCGGGCTTCCAGTAAAATGCCTGGAACCGGCCCTCTATTTGCTCCAGGCCGTTGTCTGCAGCACCCAGGACGAGCAGTGGCGAGGCGCAAAGCAAGGTGAAAAAAGCGAAAAGACTGTGTCGGCATAGTTTCGTGGCAGACATGTGTTGTTCCCCCAATAGTCTGATAATCGGCATGTTTGATATACCCGGAACAGGAGCTTGACAGAAAACGCCAGGACTTTCAGGTTGTTCCTGTCACCTGTCACCTGTCACCTGTCACCTGTCACCTGTCTCCGGTATCTGGGCTATACTTGCCCTCCTTATGAATCCGATTGAACTTAGCCTGTTTGTTTCCCGCATGGAAGCCGTCTGCGATGAGATGGGTGTCGTTCTGCGCCGTACCGCCTTTTCCCCCAATATCAAGGATCGTCTTGATTATTCCTGTGCCCTGTTCGACAGGCACGGTGAACTGTGCGCCCAGGCCGCCCATATTCCTGTCCATCTGGGCAGCATGGCGTATGCCATGGCGGATATTGTTGAGCGCTTCGAATGGGCAGAAGGGGATGTCCTGATCCTGAATGATCCTTTCCTGGGAGGGACGCACCTGCCCGATGTGACTGTCGTGGCACCGGTCTTTATCGATGATTTACTGGAGGGGTTTGTCGTCAATCGTGCCCACCATGCCAATATCGGTTCAGATACTCCCGGTTCCATGCCCATTACTCATCGGCTTGAAGAAGAAGGGGTTGTCATATCACCCCGGTTGCTTATCAAGAAGGGTAAGTTGGATCTGGCATTCTGGCGTTCCCTGTCTGCCATTCATGGTGACCCTGATGCCAGTCAACTCAGTGGTGATATGGCCGCACAGGTCAGCTCTGTCAAAACCGGTGTGCAGAGGCTTATGACGCTGATCAAAAAAATTGGCAGTCCCGAATTTCGCCAGGGGCTTGATGCTCTCAACGACTATGGCACCAGGGTAGCGCTTGCCTGCCTGTCAGACATTCCCGCCGGGGATTACACCTTTGAGGATGTGATGGATGATGATGGTCTCGGTGCACGGGATATCGGTATTCGGGTGCTGCTGCAGATCCGTAAAGATCATATAACTGTTGATTTCAACGGTACGGATGACCAGGTACCCGGCAATATCAATTGCCCGCTGCCGGTGGTAGCGGCAGCAGTGTATTACGTGTTTCGCTGCCTGATGCCGGATTATGCCCCGGCATGCGCCGGGCTGTTCAGGCCTATCAGCATTTCTGCTCCCCAGGGTAGCGTGGTCAATGCAGTACACCCGGCGGCGGTGGCTGCCGGTAATGTGGAAACGTCCACGCGCATTGTCGATGTGGTTCTTGGCGCGCTGGAGCAGGTGTTGCCAAACCGCATACCGGCTGCCAGCCAGGGCAGTATGAACAATATCGCCATGGGTTCCAGGGTTGAGGGCGGACGCTGGGATTACTATGAGACCCTGGCTGGAGGGCATGGCGGAGGACCGGCCCATGCCGGTCTTGATGGCCGTCATTCCCATATGACCAATACCCTGAATACGCCGGTGGAAAGCCTCGAAATGCATTATCCCTTGCGTATCAACCGCTATGCCTTGCGAGATGGCAGTGGCGGTGCAGGGCGGCATCCCGGAGGTGACGGCCTGGTGCGTGAATATGAATTTCTGGCGCCTGCCCAGGTGTCCCTGTTGACTGAGCGGCGTCAGCACAGTCCCTGGGGTGTGGCTGGAGGCGAGCCCGGCCTGGCGGGAGTTAACCTGTTCAATGGAACCGCTTTGCCGGGCAAGATCTCCAGGCATGTTGATACTGGTGATCGACTGACCATTGAAACCCCTGGCGGGGGTGGTTGGGGTGCTGCACGGTAACAGCCCTGCGGCAGCGTTGTACCGGTTTTCGAGCAAACCCTTCTGGCTAGGCAGGGGGGCTCTGGATATACTGATTTTCAGATTTACTGTGTGGTTTTCTTGAGGGGGTTCACCATGCCGGCGAATGCAATTAAATCCAGATTTAAATATGGCGTGTTACTGGCGGCCCTGGCGCTGGTTTCCTGCGGAGACAAAAGTGAGCAGGTTCCTGGGGTTGCTCAGTCAGCCTGTCTGCCAGTAGACGATCTGCTGCTGGTGAATGGTGATATTCACACCATGGACGATACCGGCTCAATCGTAAATTCTGCAAGGGTGTCCAATGGCCGTTTTGTCGAGGTGGGCAATGACATCCAGCCTGTGGCCGGTTGCAGTGAAGTTATCGACCTGAAAGGCCGCCCGGTAGTTCCTGGTCTGATTGATAACCACAACCATATCATTCTGCTGGGGCTGAGACCCGGACATGATACCCGCCTGGAAAATGCCACTTCCATCGACGAGGTGCTTGCCACTATCGGTGACCGCACACGGGATGTCCCGGCCGGAGAATGGATCACCGCCATTGGCGGCTTCAGTATCAACCAGTTCACCCCACCGCCCAATCCTCCGCGTTTTCCTGTGCTGGAGGAACTCGATGTGGTGGCGCCGAATCATCCTGTATATATACAGGAAAGTTTTGCCGGGCCGGGTGTCACTAATTCCCTGGGCAAGGCTTTCTTTGAGTCCCGCGGCATTGAGATCGGGGACAATGGCGAGGTGGCAGGCGGCCAGGGTGCAAACCCGGCAACCAGGGCCCTTTATGTCCTGCGCCAGTTGCAGACCCTCGAGGATCAAAAACGCGGCACGATGGATGCCATGCGCTATGCCGCTGGCCTGGGGCTGACGACGCACCTTGATCAGGGCGGTTTCCCCCTGACCGGTACGGATGCAGACGGTGCTGCCAATATGGATCCTTACAGCGGCTACGATGCCTTGCTGGCTCTGCACAATGAAGGGCAGATGCTGACCCGCATCCGCATCAATTTCCTGCACATGGAAGCCGATCCGGCAACGCCGCAATTACAAGCGAGACTGGACAATGTCTTCCCGCTGACCGGCGATGACATGCTGCGGATCACCGGCATCGGGGAATTTACCGCCGGTACCAGCCCGGTGATTTTTAATGCCACGGAAGAGTGGCTTAACGGCACCCGGCGTGTCGCCGAAGCGGGTTGGCGCAATGAAAATCATTCCCTGTTCGGCAACGACTACCAGGTCATCATCGACGGCTGGCAGCAGGTGCATGAC
>CAZBBS010000038.1:0-26801 GCA_964490145.1 uncultured Enterobacteriaceae bacterium | reverse complement strand
GGCAATACGGGCGATCAGTTCTTCCACCTTCTTGCCCACCACCATCATCATGTCGGCCAACTCGTCGACGATGACCACGATCTGCGGCAGTTCCTGCAAATCTTCAGGAATCTGGTCCTCTTCAGGCACATTGATCAGCGGATCCGGCTTCCACAGCGGATCGGGAATCGGGTTGCCAGCCTTGGCCGCATCCGCCACCTTCTTGTTGAAACCGGCCAGGTTGCGCACTCCCATGGCTGACATCAGTTTGTAGCGCCGCTCCATTTCCGCCACCGACCAGCGCAGACCATTGGCCGCATCCTTCATATCAGTGATCACCGGCGTCAGCAGGTGCGGAATACCGTCATAAACCGACAGCTCCAGCATCTTGGGGTCGATCATGATCAGGCGTACTTCCTTGGGAGACGACTTGAACAGGATGCTCAGGATCATGGCGTTGATGCCCACGGACTTACCGGAACCGGTGGTACCGGCAACCAGCAGATGCGGCATCTTGGCCAGGTCGACCACGACCGGATTGCCACCAATGTCGTGGCCCAGGGCCATACTGATGGGCGACTTGGCGTTATCGAATTCGGCTGAGGCCAGCACCTGGCCAAACTGGATCAGCTCCTTGCTCTCGTTGGGTATCTCGATACCGATCACTGTCTTGCCGGGAATGACTTCCACCACGCGCACACTGGGCACGGCCAGGGAACGGGCCAGATCCTTGACCAGGTTGGTGATGCGGCTGACTTTTACGCCGGGCGCCGGTTGCACCTCGAAACGGGTAATCACCGGGCCTGGATTGATGGCCTCCACCTCGATATCGATGCCAAAGTCCTTGAGCTTGATTTCCAGCAGCTTGGACATGGCCTCCAGGGCTTCCTTGGAATAGCCCACTTCCGGGCGGTCATGCCATTCGTCCAGCAGGGAAATGGGCGGCAAATCGCCAACGGATGCCGCCTCGAACAGCTTGCCCTGTTTTTCCTTCTGCACGCGCTGGCTGGGCTGTTTGGGCGGCTGGCGAACCGGGGCAATCTCGATGGGCTTCTTGCGTTTCTTTTCCTTCTCGATGAAATGGTCCAGGGCTTCCTTGCGCTTGTTGATCACGCGCTGGGTTTCTGCCTTCTCACGTTGGGCGTCACGCCAGTGATCCCAACGGGTCAGCAGGTAATCATAGGCCAAAATGCAGTAGCGGCCTGTGCCGTCGATAACCGCCAGCCAGGACAGGCCGGTAGCCAGGGTAATCCCCAGAATCAGCATGGTCAGGAACGCCAGGGTGGCCCCGGCCAGATCCAGTGCTGGCAAGGCAACCCCCGTCAGGGCACTGCCCAACAGACCGCCAGCAGAATTGGACAACTCCGTGGCAAAATGCATCGACGCCAGGGTGGCCGCCCCCAGCATGGTCAGGATGACACCGATGCCACGCAAGGCAAACAGCTCCCACGACCAGGGCTTGTCTTCCATCCGGTGCCTGAACAGCACAATGGCCCGATAGACCAGGAACACCGGCAGCAGATAGGACAGATAACCGAACAACAGAAGCAGAACATCCGAGATCCAGGCCCCGCTGCGCCCTACCGTGTTTACGATAACCCCGCCACTGCCGGTCCGGGACCAGCCCGGATCCAGAGGCGAATAGGTGCTGATGGCCAGGAACAGGTACAGACCAATGGCCAGGAACAGGATCATCAAGCCCTCTTTCAGGAAAAGGGCTTTCAACGTGACCGCGTGCTCCTCGGCAGGCGGTGTTTTCTGGTTTTTCTTGCTCAAAATATCATCAATGGCCCAACTGCCGGGGCCTGTGTCCCATTTGTTTTTTCTGATTCGCGGAGAGATGACCGAAGCGGTCCTGGCACCAAGACCCGGAGAGCCACCTGCCCGGCTGGACATACACCCTGTCCAGAACCGTTGTGACACTCCTCACGGAGGGTATCTCCCTACATCTTGGGCCGTAATGATAATAAATTACCTATATGAGCGATAGCGTTAATTGATTTTGGCTTTTCCCATCACCTGATTCTGATAACATAGCTGACCTTGAAAAACGGGCGGGTTGAGCCCAACTTTACGCCATAACATCAAACTTTCTTTTCCAGACACAGACTACCAGGACCTCCAGGACATGAGCGACATCCAACACCACCGACTGATCATCCTTGGCTCCGGCCCCGCTGGCTACACGGCCGCCGTATACGCGGCCCGCGCCAACCTCAACCCGGTACTGATTACCGGGATGCAGCAAGGCGGCCAGCTCACCACCACTACCGAGGTGGACAACTGGCCTGGCGATGTCGAGGGACTGATGGGACCAGACCTCATGGAAAGGATGAAGAATCATGCCGAACGCTTTGAAACCAATATAGTTTTCGATCACATTGATAGCACTGATTTATCCCGGCGCCCCTTCCGCCTGAACGGCAGCATGGGCACCTATACCTGCGACGCCCTGATCATTTGCACCGGGGCATCAGCCCAGTACCTGGGCCTGGAATCCGAGGAAAAATACATGGGCAGCGGGGTCAGCGCCTGCGCCACCTGTGACGGTTTCTTCTACAAAGGCCAGAAAGTGGCAGTGATCGGCGGCGGCAACACCGCCGTGGAGGAAGCCCTGTACCTGTCCAATATCGCCAGTGAAGTGGTGCTGGTGCACCGCCGTGACAGCCTGCGTTCGGAAAAAATCCTCCAGGACAAGCTGTTCGAGAAGGCCGAAAACGGCAATGTCACCATTATGTGGAACCACACGCTGGAAGAGGTGCTGGGCAAAGATGGTGAAGTCAGCGGCATCCGTATCAAAAGCACCCAGGATGAGAGCACACAGGACATCGACCTGAGCGCTGTGTTCATTGCCGTGGGACATAAACCCAACACGGATATCTTCGAAGGCCAGCTGGATCTGGATGGCGGCTATATCAGGATACACTCCGGCACCAGCGGCAATGCCACCCAAACCAGCGTCGAGGGGGTTTTTGCTGCAGGTGATGTGGCAGATCATATCTATCGACAGGCGGTCACTTCGGCCGGTTTTGGCTGCATGGCGGCCCTGGATGCCGAGCGCTACCTGGATTCCCTTGAGTAACGGGCAACATGAGCACCCTGCCCTGGCTCGATGACGGGGATATCACTTTTCCTGATCCGGACCTGGCACTGACCGACCCGAATGGCCTGTTGGCGGTTGGGGGTATTCTGAGTCCGGAACGCCTGCTTGAAGCCTACAGTTTCGGCATATTCCCCTGGTTTGAGGAGGGTCAGCCGGTACTCTGGTGGACTCCCGATCCCCGAATGGTGCTTTTCCCCGGGGAGCTGCACATCAGCAAAAGCCTGGCCAAGGCCATCAAAAAAGCCCCGTTTCTCCTGACCAGTGACCGTGCCTTTCGCGAGGTCATGCAAGCATGTGCAGGGGATCGCCCCTATGCCCGCGGCACCTGGATCACGGAGGAGATGATCGAAGCCTATTGCCAACTGCATGACCTGGGTTACGCCCACAGCGTGGAAGCCTGGGAAGGTGGCACCCTGGTGGGCGGCCTTTATGGCATTGCCATGGGCAAGGTGTTTTTTGGTGAATCCATGTTCAGCCACCGGGACAATGCGTCGAAGATAGCCTTCAGCCACCTGGTCAAGACCCTGAAAGACACCGGCTATGCCCTGATTGACTGCCAGGTGCCCAGTGATCATCTCGCCAGCTTCGGTGCCCGCGAGATTTCACGGGCCGATTTCATGAAACAGCTCCCAAAGCGGGACAGCAACAGTCGCCAACCCGGCCAGTGGCCATTACAATAAGCGACCTTGATGATGCAATTGCTCTGTTAACTCGCATCCCAAAGATATGACTTCGTTAAAAGACATCAAGCTTTATACCACCCAGCTTCACCCATGCAGCTACCTGCCGGGGGAACAGGCGCGCACCCTGTTTATCGATCCCGAGTTTCCTGTCACCCAGGATTTTCATACCCACCTGTCTGAAATCGGTTTTCGCCGCAGCGGCGCGCATATGTATCGCCCACACTGCTCCAATTGCCAACACTGTGTGGCCTGCCGTGTGGTGGTCGACCGCTTCACGCCCAACAAACGTTTCCGCCGTATTCTCAAGCGCAATGAAGACCTGCGGGTACATCCGGTAGACACCATCAACCGTGACGAGTACTACCAGCTTTACGAAACCTACATCAACGAGCGCCACAAGGATGGCGATATGTATCCCGCCAGCCGGGAGCAGTTTGAGTCCTTCCTGGTGCAGAACTGTGAATCCACGGTTTACTACCGGGTGAGCTGCGGTGCCAAACTGATTGCCGTCATGATCATCGATGTGCTCAGCAACGGGCTGTCTGCGGTATACACGTTTTACGACGTCAATGAACAGAAACGCTCATTGGGCAACTACGCCATCCTCTGGCAGATTGAGGAAGCCCGTCGGCAAAACCTGCCCTTTGTCTACCTGGGTTACTGGATACGCGACTGCGAGAAAATGAACTACAAGCTTCAGTACCGCCCTGTCGAACTGCTGCTTAACCAGCGCTGGATTCGTCTTACCTGAGTCACCCTTCTTCTCCCTGCAGGAAACCGCAAGTACGCTTTGCGTCAGGGGGTAATTTCAGGCAAAATGCACCGCTTTCAACTGTATCGCTAGAGGATTTAATGGCAAAAGAAGACCAGATCGAAATGGACGGCGAAGTCATCGACACGCTGCCCAACACCATGTTCCGCGTAAAACTGGATAACGGCCACGTGGTCACTGCGCATATCTCTGGAAAAATGCGCAAGAACTACATCCGCATCCTGACCGGCGACAAGGTGAAAGTGGAACTGACTCCCTATGATCTGAGCAAAGGCAGGATCACCTACCGCGCCCGTTAATCTCTTGCAATAAACAGTTGTTAACTTTGTGGCAACACCTGGTCTCACCCAACAAACTGTTTCACCAAATAAACTATTCCACCAAAATAAATAGTCTCACCCATAAAACATAAAAAAAGCCGGCTAAACAGCCGGCTTTTTTATTGGGTTGATTTTCACGATGACTGACTAGGCATCCAGATCCACACCGCTGTCTGCCTCTGCCTTGCTGGAGGCATCACCGGATTCGATATCCAGATGAATATCGTTATCCTGGACAGAGACATTCACTTCGCCACCGTTTACCAGCTTGCCAAACAGGATATCTTCGGCCAAAGGCTTCTTGATCTTGTTCTGCACCAGCCTGAGCATCGGACGCGCTCCCATGGCCTTGTCATAGCCATTTTCAACAAACCAGTCGATGGCCGCATCATCCACATGAATGGTGACCTTCTTGTCATCAAGCTGCACCTGCAATTCCACCAGGAACTTGTCGACAACTGTTCGAATGATTTCAGGATCCAGGGCCGCAAACTGAATGATGGAATCCAGGCGGTTGCGGAACTCCGGCGTAAAGACACGCTTGAGCACTTCCATGCCATCCGTACTGTTGTCCTGGGTGGCAAAGCCAATGGACGTTCTGCTCAATTCCTGGGCACCGGCATTGGTGGTCATGATCAGGATGACGTTGCGGAAATCAGCCTTGCGGCCATTGTTGTCCGTCAACGTGCCGTGATCCATCACCTGCAGCAGCAGGTTGAATACATCAGGATGCGCCTTCTCTATTTCATCAAGCAGGAGGACACAATGGGGATGCTTGGAGACCGCTTCAGTCAGCAAACCACCCTGGTCAAAACCGATATACCCGGGAGGGGCACCAATCAGACGTGAGACTGTATGTCGTTCCATGTATTCAGACATGTCAAAACGCACCAGTTCCACACCCAGCAGTTTGGCCAGTTGACGACTCACTTCGGTTTTACCCACACCGGTTGGACCGGCAAACAGGTAGGAACCGATGGGTTTCTCCCCTTCCTTCAATCCGGCACGGGACAGCTTGATGGAGGACGCCAGGGCATCAATGGCCGGATCCTGACCAAAGACCACCAGCTTGAGATTTTTCTCCAGATCCTTGAGCAGACTCTTGTCAGAGGCCGACACATTCTTTGGCGGAATCCGGGCAATCTGTGCGATCACCCGTTCGATATCTCCCACCTGTATAATCTTTTTGCGTTTGCTCTCTGGCTGCAGCCGCTGATAGGCACCGGCTTCGTCAATCACGTCGATAGCCTTGTCCGGCATGTAGCGGTCATTGATATAACGACTGGCCATTTCGGAGGCGGCTTTCAATGCCTTGTCGGTAAAACGCAGGTCGTGATGTGCTTCATAACGGGACTTGAGCCCCTTGAGAATCTGGTAAGTGGTATCAACATCGGGCTCTTCAATATCGATTTTCTGGAAACGCCGTGACAACGCACGATCCTTTTCGAAGATACCGCGATACTCCGTATACGTGGTGGAGCCGATACAACGCAGCTTTCCTGAAGCCAAAATGGGCTTGAGCAGATTGGAGGCATCCATGACACCACCGGAAGCCGCACCGGCGCCGATAATGGTATGGATCTCATCAATAAAGAGAATGGCATGCTGTTTCTTGTTCAAATCAGCCAGCAGCGCCTTGAAGCGTTTTTCAAAATCTCCCCTGTACTTGGTGCCCGCCAGCAAGGCGCCCATGTCCAGGGAATAAATCACGGCATCCTTGAGCACGTCGGGCACATTGCCATCGACGATATGCTTTGCCAGCCCTTCCGCGATGGCGGTTTTACCCACACCGGATTCACCGACAAACAAGGGGTTGTTTTTACGTCGCCGGGACAGCACCTGGACAAGACGTGTAATCTCTTTTTCACGACCGATCAGGGGATCGATCTGGCCATCAATGGCTTCCTGGTTCAGGTTGGTGGCAAAACTTTCCAGCGGAGAAGGAGTTTTTTCACCTTCTGCTGATTCGGTCTGGATTTCAGTTTCAGCTTCCTCTGACAGGCCCGGTGCCTTGGGGGTACCATGGGTAATGAAGTTGACCACATCACCGCGTGTCACGCCCTGTTTGCGCAGAAAGTAAACCGCCTGGCTTTCCTTCTCACCAAAAATGGCGACCAGCACATTGGCACCGGTAACTTCACGATTGCCTGAGGACTGCACATGAAAAACGGCGCGCTGGATGACGCGCTGGAATCCGAGCGTTTGCTCAACCTCGGGATTTATCTCAGGTTCGGTGATGATGGGAATCTGGGTATCAATGAAATCCATCAGGTCACCTCTGAGTTCCTCGAGCTCCGCATTGCACGCAAGCAGTATTTCACGGGCGGAAGGATCATTGATCAGGGCAAGCAGCAGGTGCTCGACCGTAATGAATTCATGGAGTTTGCTGCGGGCAGTGTTGGCCGCAATATTCAGGGTGCTTTCAAATTCTCTGCTAAACATAATTCACGCGTCTTCTGGTTAGAGATTTGATTTCTGGATGAACCAGCCGGTTAGTCATCTACCTCAATGTCGCACAGCAGAGGATGTTCTGCCTCTCGGGCAAAATCATTGACCTGTACTGCCTTGGTTTCGGCGATTTCACGGGAAAAAACCCCGCAAACTCCCTTGCCTTCTGTATGAACCTTGAGCATCACTCGCGTTGCTGTCTCAACGTTCATACCAAAAAATTTACGCAAAACACTCACTACAAATTCCATGGGAGTGTAATCGTCATTGAGCAGGATGACACGATACAACGGCGGCGGCTTGAGCTTCAGCTCTTCAGGTGCAAGGGCATCCTTGAGGGCGCCGCCCCGATTGAAATCGTTGTCGTTATCCTGATTGTCCTGGTTGTATATGGTTAATGAGCTACTGTCTTTCATTGCTGTCATTGCTGTTACTGAACCGGGTTTCAATGCAATCAATTAATCTGATGTGGTTTCTGGTCTGGGTTTGGCCTGTAAAACCGGAACCGGCAGGCCAGACCACTATAACATGAATACCTGTACTCATAGACACCGGGGTCTGAAAAATATTTCAGCCATGGTGCGCTTTCCCCTCAAAGACATTATTACGGCACGACGCATGCTTTCCTGAAATACATTTGACAACCCCTATAAAAGGGTTTATACATTTTTTGCGCTAACTAGCGGAATTTGATCGAATTCTGAATGCCGATTTTTAGAAGGGGTTAACGGATTATGAGTACCGGTCAAGTGAAGTGGTTTAATAACGCCAAAGGCTTTGGTTTTATTTTACCCGATGAAGGTGGGGACGATTTATTTGCCCACTATTCAGCAATATCCATGGAAGGGTATAAAACATTAAAAGCAGGCCAGGCGGTATCATTCGATGTCATCGAAGGGCCCAAAGGTTTACATGCTGCCAACATCGTGCCCATTGGGGGCGATCCTGAAGCAGCCAAACCTGCCCAGTCATCAGACACTGCCAGCAAGAGTAATGAGGGGGATAATCAGGCAAGCTCAGACGCCTGATTTCCAGTTGGCCACCTGGGCAAGTTTACAGGGAGCCGCACTTTTCAGACCTGCAGTTTTTTCTCGCGTAGTATTCGGGACATGTTTTCATTTTGCTCGCGATTTACCCTGACCCGCCCACTCATCTTTCATGCTTTCCCATGCCTTCCCTGCTTCTGTTTAACAAACCCTTTGATGTGCTTAGCCAGTTTACCGATGGCGGTGAACGGGAAACCCTCGCCCGCTATATCCCGGTAAAGGATGTTTACCCTGCAGGCAGACTGGACCGGGATTCCGAAGGGCTGCTTTTACTAACCGATAACGGCCGCCTGCAGCATCGCATCAGTGATCCCAAACACAAAATGGCCAAAACCTATCTGGCCCAGGTGGAAGGCGAGATTACTGACGAGGCCATTCACCGCCTGGAACAGGGCCTGGTCCTCAAGGATGGCCCTACGCTTCCGGCAAAAGCCAGACGGATATCGGCGCCGGAACTCTGGGAGCGGCATCCACCGATTCGTGAACGCAAAAATATTCCGACGAGCTGGATTTCACTGACGATTACCGAGGGTAAAAATCGTCAGGTCAGGCGAATGACCGCAGCGACAGGATTTCCGACACTGCGACTGGTCAGGACACAGATTGGTCCGTGGCAGCTGGACAGCCTGCAGCCGGGGGAATACAGAAAAATTGATGTTGACCCGGGAAAACTCTGACGGATATACCGGCAGGGATTACTCCCAACGCTTGCTGGCATCCTGGTCCGAGGATTTTGCTTCCACCCAGCTCTCTCCTGAGGTATCCCGGCATTTTTTCCAGAAAGGAGCACGGGTTTTCAGATAGTCCATGATGAATTCACCAGCCGCGAATGCAGCCTGGCGGTGCTCACTCGCTACCGCCACGAACACGATCTGTTCGGCAGCATGGAGTTCCCCGATGCGATGAATTACGGTGACATCCAGTACCGGCCAACGTTCCTGCGCCTCAAGGATGATTTTTTCCAGGCTGGTTTCCGTCATGCCCGGATAATGTTCCAGTGTCAGTGACGTCACCCGGTTGTCCAGATTATCCTGGTCGCGAACCAGGCCGGTGAAGGTCACCAGGGCACCAATGTTTCTCACTTTCTCCCTGAGCAGCGCGCACTCTTCCCCGATATCGAAATCCTCATGCTGAATGGAAATCTTCACAGGGGATCAGCCTCCTGTGACCGGTGGAAAAAAGGCAACTTCATCACCGGGTGCGATCACAGCATCACGATCTGTCATTTCATGATTCACGGCAACCAGGACCTGGGTATTGTCAAAAACGCTGATCCATTTTTCGCCATGCGTGCTGACCAGGTGCGCGATCAGTTCATTCACGGTACCTACCCCGTCGGGCAGTTCGAGTTTTTCCAGCTCACAATCCAGGGCTTCACGGATACTCGCAAAGTAATGAACAGCAATCACCATGTCATCTCCTGTCAGTCCTGTCTCTGGTAGTGGCCGGATTTACCGCCAGACTTTTCCATCAGTTGCACTGATCTGATCACCATGCCCCGATCCACTGCTTTGCACATATCGTAAACCGTGAGAGCCGCAACCGAAGCAGCAGTCAGGGCTTCCATTTCCACGCCGGTCTGCCCCGCCAGTTTGCAGGTGGCAGTTACACGCACCTGGCTGTTGGCTTCATCCGCTTCCAGTTCCACGGCGACGGCGCTAAGCATCAATGGGTGGCACAGGGGTATCAGGTCTGCACATTTCTTGGCTGCCTGGATACCGGCAATCCTGGCGACAGCAAACACATCACCTTTTTTGTGTCCGCCTTCCAGTATCAGTTTCAGGGTCTCGGGTTTGAGATCGATCAGGGCTTCGGCGGTTGCCTGGCGCTGGGTAATGTCTTTCGTACCGACATCGACCATATGGGCCTGTCCGCTTTCATCCAGGTGAGTTAACTTGGCCATAAAACAAGCTTGTCCAGTTCAAAAACGCTATTATCCCTGTTCACCCACCAATAATGAAGGGAAATGCCATACTGACCATGGATGATGTTTGACTGACCTGACATTTCCGGTAGGATGCGGCCAATTTTTACACCCGGAAGCAACATGACCTGGTTACCCCACAGCACTGTCGCCACTGTCGTCGAAAAAGACGGCTGCTTTCTCATGGTGGAAGAAACAGAAAACGGCCAGGTGGTCTTCAATCAACCTGCGGGTCACCTTGATGAAGGCGAAACACTCCTTGAGGCTGCAGTGCGCGAAACCTTCGAGGAAACCGGCTGGCATGTCACCCTGACAGACTTTCTGGGTACCTATGTTTACAAGGCGCCAAACAATATCACCTATATCAGGCACTGCTTTGTAGCCAACGCTGAATCCCATGATCCTGACCAGCCGCTTGATGACGGCATCCTGGGGGCCCACTGGTTATCCGCTGACAGTATCATGGCTGCTGATTTCCAGGCCCGCAGCCCCCTGGTGGTAAAAGCCATCCAGGATTACCAGGCCGGCGTGCGCCTGCCCCTTTCCAGTTTTTACCATCACGTGACGACATGAAAACACCCGCAGAAACCAGAGTCATTGTTGGCATGTCTGGCGGCGTGGATTCTTCCGTGGCTGCCCTGCTTTTGAAGGAACAGGGTTACCAGGTTGAAGGCCTGTTCATGAAAAACTGGGATGAGGATGACGGTACCGAATACTGTACGGCAAAAGCAGATCTGGCAGATGCCAGCGCTGTCTGCGACAAAATCGGAATCAAACTGCAGAATGCCAATTTCGCTGCGGAATACTGGGACAATGTCTTTGAACATTTCCTGGAAGAGTATCGTGCCGGCAGGACCCCCAATCCGGACATCCTGTGCAACCGCGAAATCAAGTTCAAGGCCTTCCTCGACTATGCCACCATGCTCGGCGCCGACCTGATCGCCACGGGGCATTATGTACGCAAGCGCGAAGAACATGGCCGCACTGTGCTGCTCAAAGGGCTGGACAACAACAAGGACCAGAGCTATTTCCTCTGTGCGGTTAATGAAGCCCAGATAGCACGCACCCTGTTTCCTGTTGGCGAACTGGAAAAGCATGACGTCAGGGCAATAGCCGAACAGCACGACCTGGTCACCCACGATAAAAAGGACAGTACCGGCATCTGCTTTATCGGTGAGCGTCGATTCAAGGATTTTCTGGAAACCTACATTCCTGCCCAACCGGGAAACATCGAGACACCGGAAGGGGAAGTGCTCGGCCAGCATCATGGACTGATGTTTCATACGCTCGGTCAGCGTCAGGGTCTGGGCATTGGGGGACAAAAGGATCGCCCTGAAACCCCCTGGTATGTGGCAAGGAAAGATCTTGCCCGCAATGTGCTCATTGTCGTCCAGGGCAACGACCATCCCTTGCTGTTTTCCCAGGGCCTGATGTGCAGTCATATCGACTGGATCAATGCGCCGCCACCGGCAATGCCCCTATCCTGTTCAGCAAAGATCCGTTACCGGCAGGCAGACCAGGCCTGTACTGTTGAGAAAAGCGAGAAGGGTTACCGGGTCTGTTTCAGTGAGCCGCAACGTGCGGTTACACCTGGCCAGTCAATCGTGTTCTATACTGGGGATGTCTGTCTGGGCGGCGGCATTATCGAGGAATATTTCTGATCTCTGCGGGTAAAACACATCATGGATAGAGCATTGCGCCAATGCCTGGCCCTGTCTGCTGTGGGCCAGGCTGCCTACATGGTCAAACAACTGGCCCATCACGGCATGGTCGGCCAGGACAAACTGAACATCATGGTCCGCAGTACCTTTGTCCAGAACCCCCATACCCTGGAGGACATTTACGGTAATGTGAGCCGTCTGAACCTGGGTATGCAGGTCCTGCAGGAAATCATTCGCAATGAAGGCGGCAGCCTTGTCACACCCGAGGTCACCCGGTACTTCCTGGGCATCCTGCACCTGGAGCGCAAACTGAGCAGTCAGCGCGGCATGCTAAACAGCATCGGCGACAAGCTCTCAGACATTGCTCACCCCGACCTGGGTGATCCTGACCTGGCATCCCCCGACGTACTGCAGGCATTGGCCAGTGTATATCAGGACACGCTCAGCACATTGAGTTTCAGGATCCAGGTGACCGGAGAAATGCAGCAGCTGAAAAACGATGATGTCGCGAAAAAAATCCGGGCAGTTCTGTTGTCAGGTATACGTGCCGCTGTGCTTTGGCAGCAGGTCGGTGGCAGGCGCTGGCATCTGCTGTTCAAACGGAACAGCATAGGCCGGAACCTGTTGCTGCTGATCAACCGGATTCACGACATTCATTAACAGGACATGCTTCAGGTGCCCTGATCGCTCCAGCTTTCCAGATCCAGACCGGCAATGCCCGCAAAAGGCCGGTTATTAACCACAAGCAACCGGGCCCCCAGACTCAGCGCATGCGCAGCCACCATGGCGTCATTCATGTTCAGCGATTGCCCTGCCTGCATGGCCTGCTGCTGGATAGCCGTGTAGGTGTCCACTGCATTGCGATCCCAGGGCACCACATCCTCAAGGCGGTCGCAGAATTCCTCAACCAGCTGCATATGAGCAGCCTGTTTTTCCGTTAACAGTACACCGGCAATGAGTTCAGCATAGGTAATGGCGGAAACCACCACTTCGTGACCTTCTGCTGACCAGCCCTGCAATCGGGATAGCAGTGTCGCGGGTTGGCGGCGCAAGATATGACGACAAAGATCAGATGCCAGCATGATAACCATGGGCGCCTCCCGCTCAGGACTTCATCAACCGGGGACGGACAACCATGAAGTCGTCCGAGGCCGCCGGCAAGTCAGCAAAGGACTCCCAGGTCTTGCGTGCAGGCGTCAGGATGACTGCATTACCCCGTTTCTCCACGTTGACTGCATCGATGCCATTGAAGGCCAGCTCCTTGGGGATACGCACCGCCTGGCTGCGCCCGTTAATGAACAGTTTAGCCTTGATCTGCCGGGTTTGAATGTCTGCCATGTCCAGCTCCGATGAGTGTCTGAGATCTCGTTGAAGTATATAAACCACAAGGTATATGTCAAGCATATACAGCGGATTGTGAAAACGCCTGAACCCGGAATTTACGCGGTTTCAGGACTGCTAATCGGGGATAAATTGCAGTATAATTCGCCGCTTTTCGAGCAATCACAGAACCAAACCCATGAGTCTCACCCCGCTTAGTGCCATATCTCCGGTCGATGGCCGATATCACAGCAAAACCAGCGCTCTGCAACCTTATTTCAGTGAGTTTGGCCTGATCCGCTACCGGGTCATTGTCGAGGTTCGCTGGTTGCAGCAACTGGCGGCAAACCCTGGCATAACAGAAGTCCCTTCCCTGTCCGCATCAGCCAATGCTTTCCTGGAAGACCTTATCCAGAATTTCGATGAGTCCGAGGCGGCCATCGTCAAGGAAAAGGAAGCGGTGACCAACCATGACGTCAAGGCCGTGGAGTATTACCTGAAAGAAAAACTGGTTCGTCATGACGAACTGGCCGGCGTCATGGAGTTTGTTCATTTTGCCTGCACCTCCGAAGACATCAACAACCTGTCTTATGCGCTGATGCTCAAGGAAAGCATGGAAAATGTCATTGCCCCCATGCTGAGCGAAGTGACCGAAGCCATTCGCAGCAAGGCCCATGATTATGCCGCTGCTCCCCTGCTGTCACGAACCCATGGACAGACAGCTTCCCCCAGTACCATGGGCAAGGAATTTGCCAATACTGTCGCCAGGCTGGAGCGCCAACTGGAACAGGTTAAAGAGGCCAAATTCCTGGGCAAGATCAATGGAGCAGTCGGCAACTACAATGCCCATCTGTCTGCCTACCCGGATGTGGACTGGGAAGCCAATGCATCCACATTCGTTACTGGCCTGGGCCTGACCTGGAATCCCTATACCACCCAGATCGAACCCCATGACTTCATTGCGGAATATTTCGATGCCATGTGTCGTTTCAACACCATCCTGATCGATTTTGACCGCGATGTGTGGGGCTATATCTCACTGGGTTATTTCAAGCAGAAAACCATTGCCGGCGAAGTGGGCTCCTCCACCATGCCGCACAAGGTTAACCCCATCGATTTTGAAAATTCCGAGGGCAACCTTGGCGTTGCCAATGCCCTGATGCAGCACCTGGCCCAGAAACTGCCCATTTCCCGCTGGCAGCGTGATCTCACCGACTCTACTGTTCTGCGTACCATTGGTGTGGGCCTTGCCCATAGCCTGATCGCCTACCAGGCAAGCCTGAAAGGCATCGGCAAATTACTGATCGATGAAGCTCGTCTGCTGGCCGACCTGGATAATAGCTGGGAAGTGCTTGCTGAACCAATCCAGACCGTCATGCGTCGCTACGGCATTGAAGAACCCTACGAGAAGCTCAAGGCCCTCACCCGCGGGCAGGCCATCACCCCTGAAACCCTGGCAGCCTTTGTCGACGGGCTCGATATGCCTGCCGATGCCAAAGCAGCACTGAAAGCTCTGCGCCCTGAAACCTATATCGGCAATGCCATAGACAGGGCGAAAAAGATCTGATGTTTTCTGCCAGTCCGGGTGGTATTGATACCGACGTCTTCCTGTCCGAGTACTGGCAAAAAAAACCACTGCTGATCAAAAACGCCCTGCCCGATTTTCAGGATTACCTGACACCAGAGGAGCTGGCGGGCCTGTCCCTTGAAGACGAGGTGGAATCCCGCCTGGTGTTCAACAGCAACGACACCTGGTCCATGAAGAGCGGCCCCTTTAGCGAAAGGGATTTTACGTTTCTGCCTGAACATGACTGGACACTGCTAGTCCAATCCGTTGACCACTGGCTGCCCAGCGTCAAGGAACTCCTTCAGCACGTTCCCTTCTTGCCCACGTGGCGGCTGGATGATGTCATGATCAGCTATGCTGCCCGCAATGGCGGTGTCGGCCCCCACTTTGATTACTACGATGTATTCCTGGTCCAGGGAATGGGTTCCCGTCGCTGGCAGACAGGTGCCAGATGCAACAGTCAATCCGGGGTGAACACCAGCAGCGGCCTGAAGATTCTGGAAAGCTTTACCCCGGAACATGAGTGGACGTTGGAGAGTGGGGATATTCTGTATATTCCTGCCGGACTTTCCCACTACGGCATAGCCATGGAGCCCGGCCTGAGCTATTCCATTGGTTTCAGAGCTCCCGATCTGCCCGAGCTTCTGGGCGCCATCAGCCTGCAGGCCGAGGACACCTTTACCGGTGATATCCGCTACCGGGATCCCCGGCTGTCCTCCAGCAGCAAGCCGGGCGAAATCGATGAAGCAGCCATCCAGCAGATCAATGCCCTGCTTCAAACCGCACTGAATGAGCCGGACTTTATTCTGGAAAGTTTTGGCCGCCTGATGACAGATCCCCGTTTGCCGGAATTGCTGGAGTTGCCTGAGACGGCACTCAGCCCAACCCAACTGGCCAACCAGTTGCAAAAAGGCCTGCAGCTTACACGGCACCCGGTCACCCGTATGGCCTGCCATCACGCCGGCAATGTCCTGCATCTGTTCATCAATGGCGGCTACCTGCGTTTTGACAGTCCCAATGAACACTTGCTGGGCCTGAATGATGAATTGCAAAGTGCCGTGGGCCGGCCATTACAACTGGCCAGATACCAGCGTAATGAAGCCTGCCTGGATTTACTGAGTGAGCTGTATAACCAGGGAATTCTCGTCAGCGAGGACAGCCTGTGAACAAGGTAGGCATATTGCATCCCGGGGAAATGGGTTTTGCGGTTGCCAACTCGGTGCTTAACAGCGGGCACGAGGTTTACTGGTGCAGTGAAGGTCGCAGTGAGGCAACCCGTCAACGTGCACAAACGCTTAATCTGTCAGCGTGTTCCACACTGGATGAATTATGCCGTACCTGCGGGATTCTGATATCCGTATGCCCGCCGCATGCCGCCCTGGATATGGCACAGGCCGTCAAGGACAGCGGCTTCAGGGGACTTTATGCAGACATCAATGCCATTGCCCCCAACACCATGAAGACCTTGGCTGACAACCTTCAGACTACGGGTATAACGGTCATAGATGGAGGAATCATCGGCTTACCACCGGTGTCTGCCGGTACCACCTGGTTACACTTGTCAGGTCACGGCGCTGAGCAGGTAGCGGATTGTTTCAGTGCCGGCCCCATGGAAACCAGCATCCTTGGCCCCGAGATCGGTCAGGCCTCCGGCCTGAAAATGTGCTTTGCCGCCAACAGCAAGGGAACTGCTGCCCTGCATGCCGCGATTCTGGGTGCCGCCGACAATTTGGGGGTGAGAGAGGCACTTGAACGACAGTGGGATACTTATACCCCGGGTTTCACGGCAAAAGCCCACGGACGAATCCGTCAGGTGGCCAGAAAGGCCTGGCGCTTTACCGGTGAAATGGAGGAGATAGCGGCAACGCTTTCGGATACTGGTATGCCGCCTGAATTCTTTCTGGGTGCCGCCAGGATTTATGCCCGGCAGACCGGTTTCAAGGATATTGCTGAAGAACCCACCCTTGAGGAGATTCTCCAGCAACTTTCAGAAAAGTCAGAGGCCTGAACGTTTGCCTTACTGGCGAATCCCTTCAATGGCCAGGACCATATCAAGCGGACCGGCATCAATGCCGTAATCGCCAGTGTTCAGTACCAGTTCGCCTTCAAAACCGACCCGGTAATCTCCAAAGGGTGTTTCACCCTCCCCGGTTTTTACTGCATCAAAACTGATCGCCTTTGTCACCCCGTGAAGGGTGAAGCTGCCATTGACCCGAACCCTGTCATTACCCAGGTCTTCTACCGACGAGCTCGTAAAGCTCACTTCCGGGAAGCTTGCCACATCCATATAGTCGCTGCTGCTCAGATGGATATCACGCGCTTCATGATTGGTATCGATACTGCCTGGATTGATCCTGACAGTAATTTGCGAGGCTTCGATATCATCCGCGTCATAACTGAAGCTGCCGGTGATGTCGTTGAAACGCCCCCACAGGGAACTGATACCCACATGACTGGCCCGAAAGTGGATGGAGCTGTGCATGCCGGCTCCGGAACCATCAATGATGTAATCATCCGCCTGTGCGGCCTGGCAAAAGGCAAGGGACAAACATGCCACTGTAGCGAAACGTTTCATGGTTGGTGACTCCTGTGAAATCTGGTCAGGGGATTATGCAAAGGCCAGCAACATACACCAAGAATTGAAACAGGTCCATACAACCCGCATGCCTGGAACCATGCCCCGGGAAGCCACTTCCTATATAATAGCCAACCAGGAAAACCCATGAACAGCACACCGTATTCTTCACATCGATTTTGCGTAGCCCCAATGATGGACTGGACAGACCGTCATTGCCGGTATTTCCTGCGCCTGTTTTCAGCTCACACCCTGCTCTATACCGAAATGGTCACCACCGGGGCCCTGATCCATGGCGACACCAGGCGCTTCCTGTCGTTCAATC
Source organism: uncultured Enterobacteriaceae bacterium (assembly GCA_964490145.1). Taxonomy (GTDB): domain Bacteria; phylum Pseudomonadota; class Gammaproteobacteria; order Pseudomonadales; family Pseudohongiellaceae; genus Eutrophocola. The sequence continues at coordinate 9,078 of CAZBBS010000038.1, read as the reverse complement.
CTGGGGAACAACCCCTGGCCTTGCAGTTGGGCGGGTGTGATCCCAAAGATCTGGCCCATTGCGCCCGCCTGGGTGAGGAAGCCGGCTACCAGGAAATCAACCTGAATGCGGGCTGTCCCAGTGACCGGGTTCAACGAGGCAGGATCGGCGCCTGCCTGATGGCTGAACCTGAGCTGGTGGCTGAGTGTATGGCGGCCATGCAAAACGCTGTCACTATCCCGGTGACCATCAAATGCCGTATCGGTATTGACGATCATGACTCGCTGGAGTTCCTTGAGCGCTTTGTTGATACCGTTCGCCAGGCCGGCACCCGGTGTTTCATTATCCATGCCAGGATTGCCATTCTGGAAGGCTTGAGCCCAAAGGAGAATCGTGAAATCCCCCCGCTGAACTACGAGCGGGTGTTTGCCATCAAGGAGCGCTTTCCCGATCTGGAAGTCGTCATTAACGGGGGCATCCAGACGCTGGAACAGGCCAGTGAACTGTTAATGAAGGTTGACGGTGTCATGGTGGGCAGGCAGGCCTACCAGCATCCGGCCCTGCTCGCTGCCGTTGACCAGACCCTGTTCGGCAGCAGCACTATGGCGTATTCAGAATCCGAGGTGCTGGAACGATTTGAGGATTATGTGCGTGCTGAACTTTCCCGCGGGACACCACTCAAACATATGACCAGACACATCCTGGGCCTGTTCCAGGGGCAGCCAGGGGCAAAGTTGTTTCGGCGCTACCTCAGTGAAAATGCCCATAAGCCGGACGCGGGAATTGAAACGCTTGTCGAGGCCCACAACTTCATCAGGAACCGCCGCCCTGATCCTGCCCCGCAGAACCAGATACAGGAAGCCACATGCTGAAAGCCATAGCCCAGTTTTTTGATAATCATTTTGCCAGCAATGCCGAAAATGATCAGGTCCTGACTGTTGACCAGCTGCAACTGGCTGCCGCGACCCTGATGATTGAGCTGTGCAAGGCAGACAGGGACATTGATGAACGCGAAACCAGTACCATCATCGAGATTCTCCAAACATGTTTTGATCTGGATAAAAGTGAATTGAATGAGCTGATGGCACTGGCTGAACAGGAAGCCCGTGAGGCCACCTCACTTTACCAGTTCACCAGTCTGATGAATGAACAATTTGATTACGGGGAAAAAGTCCAGTTGATCACCCATATGTGGGATGTTGCTTATGCCGATGGCCACATCGACCGCTATGAAGATCACCTGATCAGGAAAGTGTCAGACCTGCTCTACATCTCTCATGTGGATTTCATTGGCAGCAAGCACAAAGCCCGGGAACGGGCTGGGCAGAAATAACAGGGCCTTAGCGGTTGGCCTTGAGCGCCGACACCAGGTCCTGAAATTCAATACGGTTCTCTTCACTCATGGCCATCAGGGTCTGGTGGGCTTCTATCACTTTTTGCCTGACACTGTCTTCAGACTCGCTGACATGGGACAGCTCATCAAAATTGTCCGTACTGGTTGGCAGCTCCTCGACGATATCCGCGATAAGGTCGAAGCTCATGCTCTTCAGAATACGGGTGATATCCGGGTTGGTGGAAACGATGGTGGGACTGACATTGAACCTGTTGCGCAATTGTATGGCCATTTTCGCCAGCAGCCCGAGAGCGGTACTGTCGATACCATCGGTTTCAGTAAGGTCCACGATCATCCTGTCCAGAATGGCGCGGTTGTAGAGAGTGGAAAAATAATTTTCCAGTGTTGCACCCATGAGCACCCTGACATCACCGACAAATTTCAGGATGGGTATGCGATTTACATCTGCAACAAGAATTTTTCCGTTGTTCATAAAGCCGTTGCGCTGAGTACTGCTATATCGTCAGGAACTTTAATATCTCGGTGCAAGTTTAAACCGGTTTTGACTTCTTTAAAATCACCTTTGTGCATTGCTATGACGGAAAGGAGTTTTTCCTCTTTGGCTCCCATACTGGCACCGGACAGATGCTCAAGTATGCCATCTGAAAACATAAACAGGGCAAAATCTGCCGGCAGCGATATTTTCTCGTTGAAATATTCCGCCCCTTCCACCAGGCCTACCGGGAAACTGCTTCTTCTGGGCGTGATGAACGAGGCCCGATCATTCGAGTAAAGGATAGGCAGCGGATGGTGACCCGCAATGCTGTATTCCAATGTCATATCACTGCTATCCAGAATTCCCATACAAACAGTCATATGTTTGTCCAGCTTGGTCCGCAACAGATCGGTATTAAGCAGACTGAGGTTGTGTGCCGGGTCAAACCTGGAATGAAAACGCCCGAGTATATGCTCACGTAGCATCTGGGCCATTCTGAATCGCAGCAGGATGGTGACGAAGGCAGAGGATGAACCATGACCTGACACATCGGCAATATAAAACAGCACCTTGGTCTTTGAGATTGGCTTGTAGTCCACCGAATCCCCACTGAGAAACAATGAGGGAATCACCCGGTGATCAAAATGGAACTTGTTGATGTCCTGGGGAGGTTCCGGCAGCATGCTCATCTGCACATGTCTGCCGGCCTGCTGGTCCATCTGGAATATCTCGACACGCTCTTCCAGTTCACGATTGATCTCTTCGAGGTTCTTGCGGTAAAGATTGTTTTCCTCGATGAGCCGGGCGCGATTAAGACTGTTCTCCACCGAGATGCGCAGCATCTCCAGATTGTCCAGAGGCTTTACCAGGTAATCACTCACCCCCATGCGCATGGCCTTGACTACATCATCTGATTTTCCGGCATCAGACAGAATAATGATGGGCTGGCTGGGAGACTGGTAATAGATAGTTTCCAGGGCGAGAAAACCCTGTTGATTGGGTAGATTGATATCGCAAATGACGAGCTTGGGACTTGAGGAGTGGAATGCTTCAATACCCTGTTCGCAGTCCTGGGCAAGAACGATACTGAAGCCGATGCCTGATAAGTACGAGGCGATAGCCTCCCTGACAACCGGATCGTCATCAATAACCAGTACTACAACTTTTTCCCCGTTTTTCATTGCCCAACTAACCGGAACGAATCCGATGACTGCGAAATTTTTAATTCCACAGCGACAGCCAAAACCTGTTTCAAGAGACTGAATTCCCTGTGTTTGGGAATTGAGGTTCACCTTACTCCCTTATCCTGACCCCTGCAAGATTCCACCGTTAATAGTTTCACAAAAACCGTATATTCTGATCACAAATGCGGCAATTTGAGGTAGAGTTAACCGTGGATAAGGTAGTTCCGAAGGTTTAGTTATGGCTTATGCGTATGAAAAACGCGACTTCGAAAGAGTAAAGGTCAAAACCGCGATCACCCTGTATTACGGCGCCTCATTCTCCAGGGAAGTGGAAGTTATTTGTGTCGACATCAGTGATAATGGCATCGGGTTGGTCCTCGACAGTGTTATTGCCATTGGGACTGAGTGCCGGGCCAAAGTCCATGACGCTCACAAAAATCAGGGGCCCTTCCAGGCACTTCTGGAAATCAAGCGTATTCAACCGCTGGAAAAAGGCCGCTGCCTTGTCGGTGCCTCAATTCTGGAAATGTTTTGATGAAAAGTGAAAAGCCGTGTATCGAAACCGCCGGCTTCAAAATCTAGAAATCATCCCACTCGTCATAGACAACACCATCCGCCACCAGATATTCCCGGCGCTGCAGATAAGCATCACGAATAAAGATATATTCATCCCCACTGAGCAGCTCTTCGGAAGACAACAGCGCCCTGCGCCCGTCCACCACATCCAGTGCGATCAGTGTCCAGCGGGTTTCATCATCCTTGATCCAGGTAACCGGATTAAAAACCCTGTCAGGAATAAAGCCGACAGCATCCCTGAACGTCAGACTCCCCAACACCGGTAACTCCAGATAGGATCCAGGCTTGATGCCCCAGTAACCCAATGTTTGTCCGAAATCCTCATCATGTTTTTCCAGGCCAATATCTGATGCCACATCAATGAGGCCCCCAATACCAACAGTGGTATTGATCACCAGTCTGCCTGAATCCTGCAAAGCATCCCTGATCTTGAACTGCAACAGGTTGTTCACCAGGACATTCACGTCCTCCAGATTGCTGAAAAAATTGCTGACCCCACGCTTGGCCACGTCTGGCATGACCTTGTCATAGGATACGGCCGCAGGTCGGAGAATATAACTGTCCAGCGTCATGTTGACCGCATGCATTTTCCGGTTAAACCCCATCAAGGGATCCTGATCGTTACCCTGGGCATGAAGGACAGTTGAAAATACCATCAGGCACAGACAGCCAAGAAGACTAGCTCCCCGTTCCAGAACTTGTAAGCGGCTGTATGTTTTCATAACGGCTGATTTTACTCTTTTTGACAAAATCTCCAATCCCATACTTGGGGGATATTCATACTGTGTTCAAGTATGAACGTCTGCTACCTGAATTGCTCATTCAATATCTGCCCAGGCTTTTTCCAGGCGCTTTTCTGAAACCGGGTAGCGGGTGCCAACAGTCTGGGCAAACAGAGACACCCGCAACTCTTCAAGCATCCAGCGAAAATCACTCAATGACCTGCTGGTTTTCTGCTGCCGGGCAAAGTGCTCAGCCTTTTCCTGAAACTTCTGCCACCACCGTTGCAGCATATTACGCCATTCCCGATCCTTGTCAGGCTGCCGGGGATATTTATCCAGCCTCACTTCAATGGCCTGCAGATATCTGGGCAGTTCCCGGAGTATTTCCACCGGGGTTTGGGCCAGAAAACCCTCATATACCAGGTTGTCCAATTGATCATGAACATCCCGCAGCATTTCCATATCCCCCAAACCTTTGAACTTTTTCAGCCTGGACTGAACACTCGCCCGCCCCTCCAGTATGTTGTACAACACTGCTTCCAACCTGGTGGATGTCTCAACCAGAGTGCCGCGTCCGGCTTCATACATCCGGTCATAAGCATCGCGATCCCTGGGAAGCTCCCTGTCCAGGCCAAAGGCCGCCTGATAGGAAGCCAGGATCAGTTCACGAGCCAGAGCATCGCGACCGCCGAACTGTCTGATTGCATTAAACCGTGAGACATCCTGCAGCAACTGCCTGTCCAGATATTTCCACTGCTGCCGGTTCCTGAGCATATAGAGTCGTGCAATACCTGCCCTGCTTTCCTTGACGGCCAATTCCGGTGAATCCATGAGTCTGAGGTCCACAGAGTCCCCCTGGTCAACAAGCGCAGGCCAGGACAGCAGGGTGAGCCCTCCCCGACGAATCTCGTAAACCTCGTCCAGCGTATCGAATGACCAGTCTTCAAGCCCTGTTTGCTCTATGGTGGAGGCTGACAGATCGGCCATGACCGCCCTGGACTGTTCAGCATAACGGGACTGAAGATCGACAAGGTCGCGACCACTGCCGAGCAGTTCGCCCTTGTCCCCCAGCACATTGATTTTCATACGCAGGTGCTCCGGCAGAACGAAATCCTGCCAGGCATCCTCAGGAATGCTGATGGCACTGAGCCTGTGCAATTGATGCGCAAGCACGGCTTTCAGGTCACCCTCGCCCTGCCTGATCATTGGCAGCGCCTTATCCACGTAATCGGGTACCGGGACGAAATTCTTCCTGAGACTTTTCGGCAAGGCCTTGACCATGGCAATGCATTTTTCCCGCAGCATGCCTGGAACCAGCCAGTCCAGGTCAGCTTCCCGGACCTGCATCAGCACGGATACAGGCACATCCACGGATATACCATCATCAGCCCGTCCCGGGCTGAATTGATAGCCCACATCCAGATTGAGGTGACCGGCCTGTATCTGATCCGGAAAATCATCCAGGTTCAGGTGTTCTTCATCGGTATTGAGCAGGTCTTCCCTGGCAAAGAACAGCGTCTTTTCCTCTGACCTGGGCAGCTTGCGGATCCAGCGTTCAAACGTGGGCTGATCGATCACCTCTGCGGGCAGCCGTTCATCATAAAGTCTATAGATATCGGTGTCCCTGACCAGGATATCCTTACGCCGGGTTTTTTCCTCCAGGTTTTCAATGTCTGCAATAAGACGCGAATTGTGCCGGTAGCATTCGACACGGGTATTGACTGCCGACCTGGCCAGCCCTTCCCTGATAAAAATTTCCCGACTGACGACCGGATCAATGGGACCAAAGGGCTTTCGGCGTTTGTCTGCCAATACCAGTCCATACAGTGTCACCTTTTCAAAGGCCATGACCTTGCCCTGCTTTTTTTCCCAGTGCGGTTCGGAATAGTCATACTTGAGCAGCGAACCCGCCTGGTTCTCAATCCATTCAGGTTCAACCCGTGCATTCATCCGGGCATACAACTGCGAGGTTTCCACCAATTCGGCTGCCAGTATCCAGGGATGTTTCTTTCCGAACAGATTGGATCCTGGAAAGATGCGGAACTTGCGATTCCTGGCCCCCAGGTAAAGCTGCTCATCCGTTCGGCTGGCCACATGGCTCACCAGACCAGCTAGCAGGGCACGATGAATTTGCTCATAGTCCGCAACAGCCTTGTTCAACGCCAGTCCAAGTTCCTGACTGATGAGTCGCAACTGGCGATGCACTTCCCGCCATTCATTCATGCGCAAATAGGACAGGAAATTCTGGTGGCAGAATTTCCCCAGCCGGTTGCGTCCCACCTGTTGCCTTTCTTCCTCGAACCAGGTCCATAATGTAATCCAGCTGACAAAATCCGATTCGACATGCCTGAAACGTCCATGCTTCTCATCAGCAGCCTGTTGCTTGTCCAGTGGTCGTTCACGGGGATCCTGAATGCTCAGGGCGCTGACCACTATCAGCATCTCTTCAAGGCATTTGTATTGCTCTCCTGCCAGCAGGATGCGGGCCAGTCGAGGGTCGACAGGGAATCGGGCCATTTGCCGTCCCAGCGGGGTTATCCGGTGCTGCTCATTGACTGCCCCAAGCTCCTCAAGAATCTTGAAGCCATCCTTGATGGCAGTCCCTTCCGGCGGATCAATAAAGGGGAAGGATTCAATATCACCCAGCCTGAGCACAAGCATCTGCAGGATGACAGACGCCAGGTTCGTCCGGGTAATTTCAGTATCAGTGAACGCGGGCCGACTGATGAAATCCTCCTGTGCATACAGTCTGAAGCAGGTTCCCGGGCACAGACGACCGCATCGCCCTGCCCGCTGGTTGGCGCTGGCCTGTGATACCGGTTCTATTGGCAGACGCTGGATTTTACTGCGCACACTGTAGCGACTGATTCGTGCCGTCCCGGTATCAATCACATAGCCAATGCCTGGAACAGTCAGGGACGTCTCTGCCACGTTGGTGGACAGCACCACCCGCTGGCCGGCATGTGACTGGAAGACACGGTTCTGCTCCTTGTTGCTCAGGCGCGCATACAGTGGCAATACTTCCAGGTCGAGCGCCTTGTCCTTGCGAATGGCTTCAGCAGCATCACGAATTTCCTTTTCCCCACTGAGAAAAACCAGGACATCCTGGTAAGGCAAGGGTGAATTTTTACTCAGGACCCGTATATCCCTGAGCGCCCGGACCACCTGGTCAGTCAGGTCCTCATCGTCTTCTCTTTCGGGCTGGTAAATGATATCCACCGGATAGGTGCGCCCCGAAACTTCCAGTATGGGAGCCTGATCGAAATGGGCAGAGAACTTTTCCACATCAATGGTTGCCGAGGTGACGATCAGTTTCAGATCGGGACGTTTGGGCAGCAGCCTTTTCAGGTAGCCCAGCAGAAAATCGATATTGAGGCTGCGCTCATGGGCCTCGTCGATGATGATGGTGTCGTACTTGTTCAGGAAGGGATCGTCGCGGGTTTCCGACAACAAAATGCCATCAGTCATCAATTTGATGTAGGTCTGGTCATCACTGTAGTCCTGAAACCTGACCTGATAGGCCACGGCACTGCCGCTGACCCCCAACTCCTCGCCTATCCGGCTGCACACCGTCCTTGCTGCCAGCCGCCGCGGCTGGGTATGCCCTATCATGCCCCTGATACCCCTGCCCAGATCCAGGCAAATCTTGGGAAGCTGCGTGGTCTTTCCGGAGCCTGTCTCACCGGCCACTATCACCACCTGGTGGCTGGCAATCAGGGACTTGAGTTCTTCAATCCTGGCCGTCATGGGGAGCGCTTCAGGATAGGTGACCTGGGGAGCAGCTGCCTGCCTGTTTTCAGCCAGACCGGTTGATGCCTGAATGCGCCGTGCAACTTCATCCAGGGATAATTGTTTTTGCTTTCTGCCCTTGCCGTTAGTCTGTGGGCGTTGCAGGTTTCTGAGCTGCATACGCAGGAAATGCCGATCACGCGTCAAGCAGGTGTCGGTCAATTTGAGCAAGGCAGCGATGTAGTCACTCACGGCAGCGAAAACAGGTTTGTTGACAAAAGTGTCGATTATACCCGACCTGGACAGGTTAACGGTGCATCCTGAACAGACAAAAACACCCACCACGGTACCTGTCGTGGTGGGTGTATGATTGTTGCGCCAGGATTGACCTATGCCAGCACGTCCTCGCCAGTTGTCCCCTGATGACTTTCCCGTTTGAAAACCCGGCTGGTCCAGGCCTGGAAATCATTAAGCAGCAAATACAGAATAGGTACCAGCAACAGGGTCACTGCCGTGGCAAACAGCACACCGAAGGCCAGGGACACAACCGTGGGGATCAGGAACTGGGCCTGAACACTGGTTTCCGCCATTAACGGCAGCAGGCCGACAAAAGTAGTGAAGGAGGTGAGAAAAATCGGCCGGAAGCGCTCCTCTGCCGCAATCTCCACCGCGCGCAGCGCATTATGCCCCTGGTCACGAAGTTTGTTGATGTAATCCATCAGTACCAGGTTGTCATTGATCACAACCCCCGCGGCGGCAACGATGCCAAGAATGGAATACATGCTCAAGTCGATACCCAGAAGCAGATGGCCAACCACGGCCCCCATATAGCCAAAGGGAATGGCCGTCATGATAATCAGGGGCTGGCTGTAGGAACGAAACGCGACAGCGAGTAAAAAGAAAATCCCGAACATGGCAAACAGGGTGTTACGCATCAGTGAACTGAGGAACTCACTTTCGCCTTCCTGTGAACCGGCCCAGCGCAGGCTGACACCAGGGTGGGATTTGCGCAATGCCAGGGCACTGGGTGTACCGCGATCAAGAAGATTCCAGTCTGAC
>CAZBBS010000037.1:15122-26916 GCA_964490145.1 uncultured Enterobacteriaceae bacterium | reverse complement strand
ATGTGGGGATGATTGTGTTTGCGTTTACCGTCGTGGATTTGTTTATACCTTGACGTAGGCAGGAGGCAGGAGGCAGGAGGCAGGAGGCAGGGACGATGATCGTTTTTCCTGGATAACCGTCAAGTATTTTTTCCCACGTATAGTAAAAATAATGACTTGAAACCCAAAACCTTCCAGAAACAACCCTGTCTCTTGCCTCCTGTCTCCTGCCTCCGAAGCGACGCTTTGCGTCTTTTCAAAGCAGCTCCCTGCCATTAAACACTTCCCGCTCCAGTGAAAAGGAGTCGACGCCTTCCACACAACCCAGGTTGACGCGGTAATAGCCCGGCTTGCGCATGCTTTCATGGTAGGTGTAATTGCCGCAGCGGTTGCAGAAATAGTGCTTGGCCACCTTCGCGCCGAACTGGTAACAGGACAGGGCATCACCGTCGATGTCGCGCTTGAGATCGGCCTCGGCAATCGGTGGGTTCAGCATGATCGCCGCGCGGCGTTCGCAGTAGGAACAGTTGCAACTCAGTCCGCCGGTGATTTCGTCGGCGTCGAAGGAAAAGCGGATGGCTCCGCAGTGGCAGCTTCCCTGGTAAGTCGTCATAGGTAAGTCCTAGATGTTGTATTGAATCAGCCTGGGTCGAGGCCAGTCCGTGCTGGCACCCAGTTCCTGCAGTATGGCAATGCCGCGATCGTAGTTTCTGCCCACGGAATTCACACCGTGGGAATCATCACCCGGCACCACCGCAATACCCCTGGCAATCGCCTGCTCCAGGATGGCCGTGCAGGGGTACTGCTCCACCGCCTTGTCGAACCCGCGCAGATTGAAATCCAGGATCAGGCCCAGCTCGGCAATCAGGTCAAGATTGCGGCTGATGCGTTTCTGTACCTCGGCATGGGCCAGGGTGTTCAGATAATCCGTGTCGTATTTGCGAATCAGGTCGAAATGCCCGACCACCGCAGGTGCCAGGTTTTGGAGCATGGCGTACTGGGCATCGAAATAAGCCAGGTAAAGTTCCACCAGCCCGCCGGCACTATCGACCGCGGTCTGGAAGAGTTCGGCATCATAGTCGATGCAGATATCGTTGACGTGATGTACTGAGCCTACCAGGTAGTCCGGCCTGAGTTCAGACAGGAGGTTGTTCACCAGGTCCAGTGAGCCTGTGTAGGTTTCGGTTTCAAAGGCGGTGAACAGGGTGATCTGGTCTTGGTACTTGTGCTTCAGTTCACGGCATACGGCAAAGTATTCATGGAATCGACGCATCAGAAACTCAGCCGTCAGGCTGTCGCGGCTTTCATCGGGATACCGGTATGCATCCACCAAGGGGGCCATGTGTTCAGTAATACCGACCCAGCTGAACCCCTGGTTGATATAGGCACAGATGACATCCTCCAGCGCATCACTGGCGTGATGGCAGAACTGGCCGCTATGTCCGCCATGGACAGAGACTCTGGCAACGGTCTGGGAGGTCAGGGACATGGTTCAGGGTCCGGGAGGTTCACACGCGGTCTATTCTAGTAGACATTGAGCAGAAGAGACAGGAGGCAGGAGCGCGAAGCGCGGATGGACAGTAGCAACCAACCCCTCCGGTCCTCTACAATGTTTTCTCGCAACTCCTCTGCCTTACGTACCGTGAACAGCCAACCCGAATCCTATCAACTGCGCTTTTTGACCAGCATCGATGAGATCGAGGCTGAGATCTGGGATGGTATCGTGGATACCGGCTACCCCTTTCTCAGGCATGCCTTCTTCAGAGCCCTGGAAAAAAGTCACAGCACAACAGCCGTAACAGGCTGGCAGCCATTTCATGCCGTCGTTGAAGCAGGCGAGGGTGATGCGGCAAGACCAGTTGCCATCATGCCCCTGTTTCTCAAGGACAACTCCCGCGGCGAATATGTCTTCGACTGGTCCTGGGCCGATGCCTACCAGCGACACGGCATGGACTATTACCCGAAGCTGGTGACAGCCATCCCCTTCACCCCCTGCCCCGGCCCGCGTATCTGCGTGGTACCTGACCATGACCGGCTGGAAATCTATCGCCTGTTATGTGCCTATATTCCCAGGCAGGCGGAAACCCTGAAGGCTTCCAGCTGGCACATCCTGTTTCCCGATCAGGATGCCTGCGAAGCGTTGAAGCTGGAAAATATCCAGGCCCGCATCGGCTGCCAGTACCAGTGGTTTAATCGGGGTTACCAAACCAGTGAGGACTTCCTTGCCACATTCAGCTCACGCAAACGCAAAAACATCCGCAAGGAACGTCAGAAGATTCTGGATGCCGGTATTTCGTTTGAACAGCTAACCGGCGAAAACATCACGGACGAGCATTGGGATGTGTTTTACCGTTTCTATGAGAGCACCTATTTTGTCCGTGGCCGTGCGCCCTACCTGACCGACCTGTTTTTTCACCAGGTAGGCAAGAGCATGCCCGACAACCTGTTGCTGGTGCTGGCGAAAAAAGACGGGGGCTATATTGCCGGGGCCCTGAGTTTCATCGGATCAGATACCCTGTATGGCCGCTACTGGGGCTGCAGCGAGGAATACCAATTCCTGCATTTTGAAACCTGCTACTACCAGGGAATCGAGTACTGTATTGAGAAAGGACTGGCGCGCTTTGATTCCGGCGCCCAGGGGGAGCACAAGATCCAGCGTGGTTTCGAACCTGTGCTGACCTATTCCAATCACTGGATTGCCCATCCCGACTTTGACCATGCCATTGGTCAGTTCCTGGCGGATGAGGAAAAGTATATTCGCCGCTACCAGCAAGAAGCGGCCCAGTACCTGCCCTTCAAAAAAATGGGGTCAGAACACTATTTTAATATTAAGAAATAATCTGAAGGGGTCTTTATATGGAAATAGTGTTCTGACCCCATTTTTTCTGCCAGACCAGCAGCTGGTTGTTGGCAGGCATGGCGTGATCTGCCAGCAGCTCTAATCCGTTCCTGGTGGCCAGTTCGTTCACTGTCTCTATATCCCGGATACCACTTAGCGGATCACGTTCCTTGAGCCACTCATCAAAGCGGGCGTTGCTGTCACTGGTGTAGTTTCCCTGGTAGCGGAAAGGGCCATAGACACACAGCCTGCCGCCGGTTTGCAGCACTTTCCCAACCCCCTGGAAAAAATACGGTACGTGTTCTGCTGACATGATGTGCAGCGTATTGGCACTGAACACACCCTCAACCTGAGTGTCGGGCCAGGGACCCTGCATCACATCCAGTGTCTGCGGCGGGAGAATGTTGGGAAACGTCTCACCTTCAAGACCTGCAAGCATGACTGACAGACTGTCGGGCATATCCGAGGGCTGCCAGGTGATGCCAGGCAGGTGTTCGGCAAAGTAGCGCACATGCTGCGTGGTGTAGCTGCCTATTTCAAGGACCGTACTGCCGCCATGAAAAACCTGGCGGATCACCTCAAGGATGGGGGCCTTGTTATTCTCGCAGGCCTGGGAAAAGGGTTTTGACATATCACAAGTCGCCAGAGGGAATTTGGGTTACACTGAAAATATTCACTTACCGGAAGACGCATTATGCCAAAACAACATATCGAAGGGTTGATCTCCCAGCTGCACGACAAATTTGCCGACAGTGACACCAGTCCACAACAGGAGCAGATGCTCGCCCAGATGCGCAGCCAGCTCGCTGACTGGGAAGGACCCAAACCGCCGGCTACCTTTCAGGAAACGGCCGAACTGCTACTCGAGGAACTGGAAGAGGAACATCCCACCGCCGCCGGCATCATCGCCGAGATCATCCGCTCTCTGAATAATATGGGCGTATAAGCGGCTCACCGGCAGCGATTGGCCGACACTGTCTCTGAGTTCTGCTGTTTATTTCTGTTTGCGAAGAAACACAGGCTTGTCGGATGATGAGTCTGCCTGGCTGTACTTGTAGCCATCCATGTTGAACGTGGCCAGCTGTTCAGGATCGGCCACCCGGTTCTGGATGATCCACGCCGCCATCTGCCCCCTTGCCTTCTTGGCAAAAAAGCTCAGGACCTTGTACTTGCCATTGCTGTAGTCCTTGAACACCGGGGTGATGATGTCGGCATCAAGAGTCTTTGTATCCAGCACACTGAAATACTCATTGGAGGCCAGATTGATCAATACCCTGTCTTTCTGCGCCTTGAGGTCGTTCTCTATGGCACGGGTCACCTTGTCACCCCAGAAGGCGTAGAGATTCCTGCCTTTTTCGTTGGCTACCGTTGTCCCCATTTCCAGGCGATAGGCCTGCATCAGGTCCAGAGGCTTGAGAGCGCCATAGAGCCCGGAAAGTATTCGCAGGTGGTCCTGGGCATATTTCAGGTCGGCACTGGAAAAATTTTCCACTTCCAGGCCGGTGTAGACATCGCCTTTGAACGTGAAGATAGCCGGCCGGGCATTGCCGTCATTGAATGGTGTTTTCCAGGTCTTGAAGCGTTCCACATTCAGGGTGCTGATGGCCTCGCTGGTTTTCATCAGCTTGCCCAACTGGGCAGGTGAATACTCGCGCATGATTTTCACCAGCTTGCGGGAATCCGCCAGAAAAGCCGGCTGGGTAGGTGCAGGTGATTTGTAGGGGCTTTCAAGGTCCAGCGTTTTGGCCGGGGAAATGACGATCAGCATGAATCTTCCTGGTTGTTCGTGATGATGGCAGGTTATACCGGGTTGAGAAAGGCGTCCCACCAGTGCAGGGGGGTGACCCCGTCGTTTCTGTCATAAATGTTGCCGTAGTACCAGACACAGTCCTGGTATTTGGCCATGGCGCCATCAAACAACTGTTCGATAGGACCGAAACCGATATTAACATGGAGTGAATAAACCAGGGCCCGCTCGGAATTCAGGTCCAGGCTGCCTTCCAGTTTTTCCACTTCCGGTGTCAGGTAATCCTCCACTTCCGCTATCCCGCTTTTACGGAACAACCTGATGGCCAGATTGCCGCTGCGGCGCAGTACCCGGTAATCCGCAGGGTTGTCTTCGTGACAGGTGAAAATATCCCCTGCCGCCAGGTCCCGCACGAACAGGGGGGAACGCTCCAGCTCGAACTGGCCGTCGCCAAGCAGCTTGACCGGGAGTTTCTCCAGCACAGGGGCACCCTGGCTGTCAGTTCCGGCAACCAGCTGCAGCCATCCCGTGGGGTATTCTTGGGTTTCAGACATCCTGCCTCCTGAAAAACAGGCGCCATCTTAACAGGCTGACGGATGGCTTTCACCCCGATATGCAGCAGGGATATTGCAAGCCCGGGGGCTGCTTGAGACCCAAGGAATCTTGTCTCAGATCAACTCCCCCCTTGTTCCCATCAGGTGTAATCACTACACTGATCCGGAAAATTTCAACACCCAAGAGGGTAGGACCCATGGCTTTATATAAAAATATTCTGGTCGCTGTAGACCTGTCGAAAGACTCTGACAAGATCCTGGACAAGGCCCGAAGCATTGCCAAGGACAACGACGCTGAACTGAGCATGATGCATGTTATTGAGCCCATCGCTGTGGGCTATGCCGTTGAAGTCACCAGTGTCGACATCGAAGGCCTGCATGAAGAAGTCACCAAACAGGCAAAAAGCAGCCTGACCGAGATGGGCGTGAACATCGGGATTCCCGAGCATCGTCTGCATACCGTGCTTGGTCAGCCAGCCCGCGAAATCCGGGAACTGGCCAAGAAGATTGATGCTGACCTGATCATCATGGGTGGCCACGGCCGCCACGGCTGGGAGCTGCTGTTCGGTTCCACCTCGTCCAGCGTCACCCATGGCGTTGACTGCGATATGCTTATCGTCCATATCGAAGACTGATCTTGTCAGACCCTGAAAAAACCTGCACGCTTGCTGCAGGTTTTTTTATGGGCGATTCCCAATGCTGTTGACCCTGCACCGGTTAGCCAGGCGCCTGCTCTGGGCACGGCCTGTCAGTATCATCCTGGTTATACTTGGCCTGGGGCTGACGCTGACCAGTCTGTTTGGGCCCGTTGACCGCTTCGGCCACTGGCTGGAACCCTCCTTTACCCTGACCCTGTGGGGCATGATGCTGTTTGCCTTTATTCAGCTGTTCCAGCGTATCCCCCCTCCTGTACTGCCCCATGATGATTTCCTGACCCGCCTGGGTTCTCGCATCTCCCTGGCACTTCATTCCCTGCTGGCCCTGGTCTTTCTTTTGACAACCCTGGCCCTGTTCATGATGAGCGTTCGCCTGGTCCTGCACCCCTGACCCTTTTTCAGGACAAAAAAAGGCCGGCAGAAGCCGGCCAAGAAACGCTACAGGTGCAGCAGATAAATGGAGTTTAAAAGGTGTAGTTAACGCCCAGGCTCAGGGAACGCCCTTCAAAGAAGCTGTTCACATCATAGCCGCCCTGGGTGGTTTCCCGCTGCTTGTTCAGGATGTTCCTGGCCTTCAGGTTGGCAGTCCAGTGATCGCCGAAAGCCTGGGAGTAGGTAAAGTCCAACTCGCCATAGGCCTTTTCATAAACATCCGGCTGGCCAAGAATGCCCACTTCACGGATCTTGTCGCCGGTCAGGTGATATACCAGGCTGCCTTTGCGGCCAAAGGAATTGTCGTAACCCAGCTGAACATTGAAGATGTAATCCGCCTGTCCCTGCAGGGCGCGGGTCGGGTTGGTCACCAGGCCGGCATCTTCCGGACGAATGGTCACGGACGAATCAATGAACGTGGCATTGGCCGCCATGTACCAGTTTTCCATGTCATCGTGGATGAAATCCAGCCAGCGGTAGCCGTCAACCTCTATTCCCTTGATTGTGGCGCTCTGGGCATTGATGAAGGTGCGCTGGTTGGCAGCGCCCGGTTCTATGATGGCTTCGATCGGGGTCTGGAAGTCCTTGTAGAACAGGCCTACTGACACGCTTTCATCACCCGAGAAATACCATTCCCAGCGCAGGTCATAGTTGTTGATGTAACCTACGGTCAGCTCGGGATTACCCACCACGATGAAACCGTTCACCGGGTCGATGAAGGGCGCCGGTGAAAGTTCACGGAAATCCGGACGGGAAATGGTTTCGGAATAACCGGCCCTGACCTGCATGTTGTAGTCATCCAGGATCCAGGTGGCGGTCACGAGTGGGAACAGATCATTGCTGCGCAGTTCACTGGTTACCATCTCGTCCGGGTTGAACAGGTTGAAGGTGGACACGCTCTGTACCGATTCTTCCTGACGAACACCGGCAAGCAGACGCAGGTAATAGGTCAGTTCCATGTCGGCTTCAACAAAGAAGGCATCCAGCGACTGGTCAGCAGTGTAGTTGTCGGTGGCGCGTGTGCCTTCGCGCAACTCGAAACCGTTCGGGCCAATCGTGTCGGCATTGACGATGTCGTTCAGAGAAGGACGGCTGCGCAAATCCAGATCCGTGGCTTCAGGCCCATTGGCCAGGAACAGGAAGCGGCGAATTTCCGAAGCACGATCCTTGCGCACCTGGGAAGCACCGAACGAGAGATCGGTGCTGGTATTGAACGGGGTTTCCAGGAACAGCTTGCCGCTTATCCCCTTGTCAGTGTTTTTATCATTCAGGTCAGACCACCAGCGCTGGTTAGCATCGGCGCGCAGGGAAAAGGCAAAGTCATCCACCTGCGGCGCATACTCATAGCGGTTCTGGCGAAAATCCGGTGAATAGCGTTTGGCTGTGGATTCGTTGTAGTGCCAGTTGACGGTCAGGTCATTGAGCGCATAGATCACGTGTTCGCCATCGAGCTGCTTGTTCAGCAGTTCCCGTTCGATCCATTCCAGGCGCGTGGAACGAATGTCCTGGGCTTCGGTGGCCAGGAAACCGGTTTCCACGCCAGCCAGGTCGTCCATCTTGCGAATCTGCAGGATGGTGGCTTTCACGTTATGCGCATCGTTGTATTCAATACCGCCGGTGAAAAACAGGGAGGTGTCCACGCTTTCTTCCGTGGACGTGAAATCCATGTCATTGCGCTGGCTGAGCTCTCCTTCGGCATTGGCCACATAGGTATTGCGGGAAACGGTAATGGTGTCCCAGGAATTGCTGTAGCTCAGATTGGCCAATCCGCCTATGCGGTAATTGTCACCATACCAGGCGTTGCCAAAGCTGGTGGAAAATCCCATGTCGGGTTTGACCTTGCCGCGTTTGGCGTCGTAGTTGCTCGGCAGGCTTTCACCAATGGCTTCCAGTTCGTCCGGGGTGAAACCGTTTTTGTAAAACATGTTGTTGCGCTTGAGCTCGCGATTGCCGGCAATGGCATCCTTCAACAGATCGGGCATATCACGGGTGCCATCGTCATATCCCAGCCAGTCCTTGCCACCGCCCGGATAGGTATACCCATCCTTGAACGTGGTGCTGCCCGAGTACCCCACGCTGGAGGCAAATTCAAAGAAGGACTCATCCGGCACAGCCTTGGTACGCATCTGGATGGCACCACCGGCAAACTCTGCCGGGTACTGGGCGCTGAACGTTTTCTGTACCAGTACACTTTCAATGATGCTGGACGGGAACAGATCAAGCGGCACCACCCGACGAATGGGTTCGGGGCTTGGCAGTGTTGAGCCATTGAGGATGCTGCTGGAGTAGCGCTCCCCCAGACCACGGATATAAACAAATTTGCCGCCGGCCAGGTTCAGACCGGAGACCCGTTTCAGGCCTTCAGCAACATTGTCATCACCGGTTCTGGAAAAGGCTTCAGCATCCAGCACATTGGAGATGGCCGCCGTGGCGCGCTTCTCATCAGGGATGTATTCGCCCAGCGTGACGATTTCGGTAATTTCACCGCCCAAAGGGGCGCTGCGAGCCGAGGACGGTGCTTCCTCGTCCTGGGCCAGCAGGGTCTGGTTGTTAAACAGAATGCTTGCTACTGCGATGGATAGTATGTGGCGTTTCATAAGCGTTGTTTCACTGTAGTTGTTTAATTTTTAAACCCGTTACCGCCTGGCTTTCGGATCCGACGAAAACCAGCAGTCCCGGCACTCTCCTGCAAACACCCTTTGGGGTGTTCTGCAAAAGACATAAGGGAATGCCGTAAAACATGGCATTCCCCCAGGTCATTCTTCATATCCGTGTGATGGCCAGGCCATCACACGCTGTTGCATCTTTGTTATGGACGGCAGCTTAAGGACGATAGGTCCAGCCTTCGGTCCAGTCAGCGTCAGCACTGGGGACGGCACCCACATAATCAGCAGCCTTGAAGAAGGAACTGATCTGTGTGGCGTCGTAGCTGTCCAGGGCATTCACGGCTGAGCTGTTGATATAGTCGGTCATGCCGGTATCCAGCTCGGTGTTGCCATCCTGGGCATCAAACCAGGCCTGGACTGTCCAGGGGCCATCCATGTCTTCTATGAAACTGGTTTCACAATCGAGCACGGTATTGGTCATGACCAGGTCGCCGGTCAGGCTTTCCGGAGATCCGGCAACCGTGAAGGTTTCGGTCTGGTCGATGTCAACACAGCCATCAGCAAAGCCCTTCACGACGAAGTTGTGGAAGTGGCCGCCAGTGCCTTCACGGATCAACATGCCGATGTCGGTATTGGCATTGCCGATCATGGTGACGTTAGAGAAGTAAGGCAGGGCACGTGGTGATGAGTCCGGTGCATCACCGTTGTTGTCCATTTCAAAACCCTGGTCGCCGGTGTCTTCACCCTGCACGATGACCACGTGCTGAACACTGCCGGAGAACCCCTTGGTCCAGTCCAGGGAGTCATCACGGTTGCCGGTCAGATACAGGTGCCTGGCATTGACGGTGCCGCCGAAGAACTCGATACCATCGTCCTGGTTGTTGTGAACCTGGACATAGTCAACGTTGGTACCAGCACCTACGCCCTGAAAGGCAATGCCGTTGAGCTCATCCAGATCATTGATCAGGAAGCCGGCGTATTTCACCCGCAGGTAGGTCAATGAACCGCTGTTGTCATTGGCATCGTTGCCGCCGAACAGGCCGGAGTTGCCTTCACCGGAAGCTTCACACAGGGTGGTGCCCTCGGCGCAGCCGTTGATTGGTGCATTGCCGTTGATGACCAGACCGCCCCATTCACCGCGTGTCGTGGCTGTGGCTTCAGCGTCATTGGCGCTGGTCATGGTGATCGGGGAATTTTTGGTACCGTTAGCCATGATTTTGGCGCCGCGGTCGATCCACAAAAAATCGTTTCCTGACTGGCCGTACGTGGTAACACCCGGGTCGATGGTAAGGGTCGGGTTGACGGTGTTGTCATTACCAATGCGCACCGCGCCGGAAATGACATAATCAAAATTGTTTGTCAGGTGCAGATCTTCAAGATAGGTACCGGACAGGGTGCATATTTTATTGCCACCCAGTGCCACGGGATCTGCTGGTGAAGCGCCATCGGGGCAGACATCGCTGGCCGGAGTCGCTGCAACAGTGGCCTTTACTGCCTTGCCATAACGAATACTTGATCCATCAGGCGCGTAGCCAAACAGTACTTTGACGGTTTTACCGGTCAGATCAGTACCAAGTGACGCGGCAAGGTCGTCTTCTGACAAGGTGTAGGTGGCTGCCAGAGTACCGGACGTGTAGGGCATGATGCCCAGTGAGGAGCTGGTCAGGTCCAGATCCAATGTGGACCAGCTGGAACCATCATGCTGATAGAATTTATTACCAACTTTGGCAACAACAAGAACGCTGCCTGATTTACCGACATCCGCGGCTGCCACGGTGATAGTTCCATTAAGGGCCAGTTTCTGACCTGCAGGGACTTCATCCAGATAACTGGCTCCGCCATTGATGGTTGCACCACCAGCGAATCCTGCGCCTGACCCGCTTAATGTTTTCAGTGCAGGAAGCTCGGCTGCCTGGGCACTGGCAGTGAACATGGCAGCGGAAAGCGCTGTTAATTTGAATAATGTTGAAAATCTCATGCTGTTTAAAACTCCGTTACGCAATTCGGGTGTGTTGAATTTCAGGACATGCGCAGTGTAGGGAGCCTGTGTAAACGCTGTATTAAAGACGGGTTAAAGAATGAAGGGATCGCGTTAATCGGCGATTAAATTTGTATTAAGCGCGTGTTAAATCAATGTGTGTTTTTATTTAAATTCTTCAATATTTACATGGTCTTAATATGCAGTACCCAAGGCGGAAGGCTTCACACTCGCCCGGTGAAATATGCTATTCTGCGCCCTCATTTTGCAGGCATAACGTCCATTGCCGGCATACGGAACCCGATATGAACAAGCTGATCAGACTGTTTTATTACGTCACCTTTATCTCCATGATTTCACTGGCATTTTCCAAGCCAGCGAATGCCCAGACCATTGTCTGCATGGATACCACCATGGGCGAGTTGTGCATGGAGCTGCTGGAAACCGACGCCCCGGATGCCGCCCGGAATTTCCTGGCCTATGTGAACCAGGGCAGTTACCGCAATTCCTTTTTCCATCTGAGCGTGACGGATGACCCGGTTTATATTCAGGGGGGGCGTTTTGCCGATACCGGCAGCGGCACGCTTGAGGGGCTGATCGAAATTTTCCGGCGTCCCGCTATCAGCCATGAAAACAGTATCCCCAATACCCGAGGCACTATCGCTGCGGTGCCCGATGACCTGTCCAATCCGGACAGCATTACCAGCCAGTTCCTGATCAATGTCACCGATAACCCTGAACTGGATGCCGACAATAGCGGCTACACGGTGTTTGCCCGGGTCATCGGTGATGGCATGGACCTGGTGGATCTGGTTGCCAGTTTTCCCGTGGTTTCCCTGGATAACAACGGGCTGTCGCAGGTGCCTGTGCTGGGCCAGGAAGTGCCGATCATCAACTCGCCCCGCATCACCATTTTCGAGGCGTCCGTGTTTGACGGCACGCTTGAAGACTACCTCAATGGCCTTCCTGGTGGGGGAACCGATGGCGGTACTGATGGTGGCAC
>CAZBBS010000037.1:4562-15022 GCA_964490145.1 uncultured Enterobacteriaceae bacterium | reverse complement strand
GGTGGCACTGATGGCGGCACCGACGGCGGTACAGACACCCCGACACCCGGTGAAGGCGAAATTCTTTATGAAGATGCCGTTTGTGTGGATACCAATGTGGGTGAGTTCTGCATGGAACTGTTTACCGATGATACCCCGATCACCGTGGCCAACTTCCTTTCCTATATCGACAGTGGCCGCTACGATGACACCATCATTCATCGTACCGTGCCCAATTTTGTTATCCAGGGCGGCGGTTATACCTCTAACCCCCTGGGGGGCACCATTCAGAGGGATGGGGCCATCCTGAACGAATTCAAACGTTCCAACCTGCGCGGCACCGTGGCCATGGCCAGAATCGGCGGCCAGGTGAACAGCGCCACCAGTGAGTGGTTCGTCAACCTGGTCAACAATACCCAGCTGGATTTTGTCGACCAGGGCTTTACCGTTTTCGCTGAGATTATTTCCGGTATGTCGGTTGTGGACGCTATCGGCAACCTGCCGCGTTCCAACCAGCAGTCCACCCTGGGCAGTGCCTTTGGCGAGCTGCCGCTGACCAATCAGGACAGTGACGGTGTGCAGGCCGACGACGTGGTCCTGGTGCATCGCATCTACGTGACCGATGTCATTATTGATGACCCCAATGGTACTGATGGCGGCACAGACGGCGGCACTGATTCCGGCACGGATGATGTCGTGACCACCGCTACCTATAACACGGTAACCACCAGTTTCTCCATGCCGGTTCGCATTGGCGAAGAGATGTACCGGGTAATCATGGTGCTGGACAGCGAAGCTGACGGTGTGGGTTTCAGTGTGGATACCACGCGCATCATTTCCCTGAACGATGTAGGACAGGAAGCCGCCACCATGGATCTTGATGCCGGTACACTGGTCATACCGTCGGTGAAAGTAGGCACCAAGGTGTTCAATGAGGTCACCTTTTCCCTGACAGACTTCAGCACCCTGAGCTTCAGGCTGACCGGCTACACGCCAGCCCCCTGAGGCCACTGTGCTGAATTTTCTCAGGGCATTCATCAAAATTTCGGACAGCTTTTCCGAGCTGGTGGGTAAAGCTGCTTCCTGGTGTTCGATCCTGATGGTCGTCGTCACCTTCTACATTGTCATCACCCGCTATGTCTTCAACACCGGCTCCATTGCGGTGCAGGAATCCATCATCTATCTCAACGCCCTGCTGTTTCTCCTGACTGCCGGTTATACGCTCAAACATGACGGCCACGTGCGTGTGGATATTTTTTATGGTCCGGCTTCGCCGCGCTACAAGGCCTGGGTCAATTTTCTCGGCTGCCTGTTTTTGCTGCTGCCGGTGTCGATCTTCATATTGTGGGTCAGCTGGGATTACGTCGCCTCGGCCTGGCGCATCAGGGAATCATCGCCAGAAGCTGGTGGCATACCCTATGTGTATCTGCTCAAGTCGCTGATCGCCGTCATGGCTGCCCTGATTATCCTGCAGGGCATCACCGAAATGCTGCGCAACCTGTTATTCCTGTTCTTTCATGAGAATCAGCCCGAAGAGCATATTGAGCCGACTGGGGGGGCGCTGTGATCGAATTCATCCCTCTACTACTGTTCATCGCTGTTTGTCTGGTCCTGATGTGCGGCTTCCCCGTGGCCTTTTCCCTGGCCGGCACCTCCCTGGCATTCGCCGGTATCGGCATGCTGACCGGCACCTTCGATGCCGCCTTCTTGGGCGCTGTACCCAACCGCTTTTACGGGATCATGGTGAACACCAACCTGTTTGCCGTACCCATGTTTGTCTTCATGGGCATGATGCTCGAGAAATCGAAAATTGCCGAAGCTCTACTCGAGGGCATGGCACTGTTGTTTGGCCGGATGCGCGGCGGGTTGGGCATTTCCGTCATCATTGTCGGCATGCTGCTTGCCGCCAGCACCGGTATTGTTGGAGCAACAGTAGTCACCATGGGGGTGCTGTCCCTGCCGTCCATGCTGCGCGCCGGATACAGCCCCTCTCTTGCCACCGGCACCATCTGCGCCACCGGCACCCTGGGCCAGATCATTCCTCCCTCCATTGCCCTGGTGTTGCTGGGCGATGTAATTTCCAATGCCTACCAGCAGGCCCAACTCAGCATGGGGATTTTCAGAACCCAGAACGTGTCTGTCGGTGACCTGTTTGCCGGCTCCATGGTGCCGGGCCTGCTGCTTGTTGCCATCTATATTGTCTACATGCTGGGGCTGGCAATCCTGAAACCTGAACATGCCCCGCCAGCCTCGGAAGAAGATCTGAAAAAAGCGGCTGGTGATTCCCACCTGCTGATCTCCGTCAGTAAAAGTTTACTGCCACCCCTGTTGCTGATCATTGCCGTGCTGGGCTCCATCCTCAGTGGTGCTGCTACACCCACAGAAGCGGCTGGTGTTGGTGGCCTGGGCGCCATTCTTTTAGCCCTGGCCAAACGCCAGCTGACCTTTGCCATTTTTCGTGATGTTGCCGAATCCACCGCCAAGGTCACCGCCATGGTCTACCTGATCCTGGTGGGCGCGGCTGTTTTCTCCCTGGTGTTCCGGGGGTTTGGCGGGGATGTGATCGTTGAAGAAATGTTCACCAATCTGCCAGGCGGTGTGGTGGTCGCCACTATCCTGGTGATGCTGGTGGTCTTCCTGCTGGGCTTCATTCTCGACTTTATCGAGATCACCTACATGGTCGTGCCCATTGTTGGGCCGGTGCTTCTAGCGATGGGACTGGATCCCGTATGGCTGGGTGTGATGCTGGCGGTCAACCTGCAGACCTCTTTCCTGACCCCGCCTTTCGGGTTTTCCCTGTTCTACCTGCGCGGCGTGGCACCCTCCACCATACTGACGTCACATATCTATAAAGGGGTGATTCCCTTCATCGCTATCCAGCTGGCCATGCTCGGCCTGCTGACACTCTGGCCGGAACTGGCCACCTGGTTGCCTGCAACAATTAAGAATATGTAATCAGCATACGATATTTGGGATGTCTGCTATAGGCCAAAAATGGGCGTTAATTTGACACAAGATCATCTATTTCCCGTTGAAAGTCAGGGGAAAAGATATGTTTTCTATCATTCCAGATAACTTTGACTTCAGGTGATTCAAGGTATTCCCTGTAAAAGTTTTCATACCCCTGAAATTCATCACTGTTAAACGTGCCAATCCTGTGTTGATAAAATACATTTTCACCGGTTCGTAATTGCATCATTACCTGACCAGATATGAGAGCCACCTCGTATTCGCTCAGCTCCTCTTCATTCCTGAGTTTATTTCTAGCAATAACAAAATCTGGACGTGAAATGAAATCGATCATTTGATTGGCAATTACCGTCAATTCTGTACGCGTCTGAGCTTGAGTTGATAACGAGTTTTGCTGAATCTCAATAGCCAAAAAGATAATGCCCGCGATAACTCCAATATTTGCAGCTAGCATTAACCATTTATTTAAACTATCCAGGTTCATTTTTAGTCAGGTATCGGCCAATAGCGGTAATTTAAACTTATATTTATTAAATCTCACAGGGCGATTTAGGGATACTGAGCGAGACTTTGGATTAAATATAAGTTCGAAAGTCTAAGTTCAGTGAGGCACCAAACACCTCCCATTCATGTTTTGCAACGTTACTATTGCTTAAATAATACCTAAGGATGGCAAGTGCATTATCAAGCCTTTCTTCATCAATTAGGTTTTGCTGGAATAAATAGTAGGCCATATCTCCATGGCGAATGATATTAATGAATATCGCACTAAGCCTCTCTCTTTCTATGGGGCTCAAATTTTCATTACAAAAATCTTTAAAAACTAGTTCTGCTATATCTGGGTTCTCAGCACGAAGGTTGTTTATATTTAGAATTTGAGTAGTTAATTCTTGATATGCAGATGCTCTTATTGCAGTTGTATTTGTTGCTGTCTCTTCGGCTGTTTGGCTAACTTGTACTCCTACGAAAACTAAAGATATTACGATAGCAACCCCGCCTATGATTTCAGCAACAAGCGCATATTCTTGTAACTTCTCTTTCATAAATTAGTCAGGTATCAGCCAGAAGCCGCCCTTATTTGTATCTCTCATTTATTGTTTGTATAAACCATTCAGAAAATTCTGGGGCAAAAATACCGGTATTAATAGAATTTATAGCCAGAGTTCTGGCTAGCTCTGGCCTTAAACGTTGGCCTATAACCTGTTCTACTCGCCCATTCCAGAATTTTTCTTCAAGACGCCCATCAAGAAATTGGTAATAACTTTCCTCTGTAAACCTGAGCCAAGCGCCCAGGTAATTAATAACCCGATATGTTTCAACGTCAGTTAATTCTTCTTCTCTCAACATTTTTACATAAAGGGTCGCCAAGTCTTAAGAGGAAGGCATTTCTAGGAGCAATTCTATAGTTCTACTGGAGTGTGCCTCTCTACTGCTTGTAACAGTCGCCTCTGTGCTCATTTGCACTTGAAAAATCAAGATAACCAAAGAAATGAGGATGGCTACTCTGCTGACTAATTCAGCAATTAAAGCGTATTCTTGTAGTTTTTCCTTCACAGCCACCCCCTCCGGAAGCCATAAAGCGCGGGATTTAGTTCCGTTTGTCCCCCAAAAAGCAGCCCTTTTAACAATCTTTAACAGGTAAAACCAAAAAAGGCCGCTATGGGTCGTTAGCAGACATCACAAAAAAGCCGGCTTATGCCGGCTTTTACTTGTCTGTTGTCTCTTGCCTCTTCGCTTTGACTTACAAGTTCCTTGCTCTCACAAAGGCTTCTTCCGAAACATCCTGATATGCGCGAATGCTCTTTTCAAAATCCCTGTAGGACTTGTGAATGCGTGCTCCCATTGGGCTCAGATTGGCGAGGTTGTCGATCTCTTCCTGGGCAATAGTGTTGAGTTCCTTGAGCAGGTCATCAGGAAACTGGCGAGGAATCACCCCATGGTTTTCTTCCAGTTCGGTGAGTGACATGGCGTTGCGTGCGTTGAACTCGTAAGTCATTTCCACACCCGCAGCGGCAGCGGCTACGCGCAGAATTTCCTGCAGATCTGTGGGCAGCGCTTCGAACGCTTCCTTGTTGAATAAAAATTCCATGACGGCGCCGGGCTCATGCCAGCCAGGGTAATAGTAATAGTCGGCTATTTCATACAATCCAAAGGCCAGATCATTGTAAGGACCGACCCATTCGGTGGCATCCAGTACACCAGTCTGCATGGCGGTAAACAGTTCACTGCCGGGCATGTTGACCGGGACGCCGCCAAGACGGGTCAGGATGTCCTGGGCCAGGCCAGGGATACGCATTTTCAGGCCCTGGAAATCTTCCTTGGAATTGATCTCCTTGTTGAACCAGCCACCCATCTGCACACCGGTGGTACCGGCAGGGACAGGAATAAGACCGAAGGGCTCGTACAGTTCTTCCCACAGGGCCAATCCTCCGCCATAGAGCATCCAGCTCTGCATTTCCTGGCCATTCATGCCGAACGGAAGCACCGTGAAAAACTGTCCTTCCGGCACCTTGCCTTTCCAGTAGTAGGCAGCCCCGTGACCGATTTCTGCCGTACCAGCCTGGACAGCGTTGAATACTTCCAGTGCCGGGACCAGTTCGCCGTCACCATAGACACGGATCTTCATACGGCCGTTGGACATGGCCGCGACCTTTTCAGCAAAAAACTCGGGTGCGTGTCCCAGGGCAGGAAAGTTTTTCGGCCAGGTAGTGACCAGCTTCCATTCATAGGTTTGCTGGGGTTCAGCGGCTGCGGCACTACCACCAGACTGACTGTTATCTCCGCCACAGGCCTGCAGTACCAATCCCAGCATGAGGGTTAGGACGATTTTCATTTTTGTCATCATTGTTGGTCTTTCTCTTGTCTCTTGTCTCTTGTCTCTTGTCTCTTGTCTCTTGCGATGGCGGATATCGCTTCGCTCTTCCGCCCTACGAGCAAAGCTCAGATCACGTCCAGCTTGGCGTAAGACATGACCAGCCATTTGCCGCCCACATCATCAAAGTTGATCTGGACGCGGGCATTGGGGCCGCTGCCTTCGTAATTGAGCACCACGCCTTCCCCGAACTTGGGATGCCGTACCCGCTGGCCCAGGCTGATGTCCGTGCCTGATACCTTGCCGGTGTTGGTAAACGCGTCGATAGTATCATGTTTCTCGCGCGCGCCACTGCCATAGTAATTCCCGCGCCTGACCTCTCCCTGCATGCGGATTTCCTCGATCAGTTCCGCCGGGATTTCCCGCAGGAAGCGGGAGGGACGAGTCAGTTGTTCTTCGCCATGCAGGCGCCGGGATTCAGCGTGGGTCATGTAGAGCTTTTGCCGGGCCCGGGTAATGCCGACATAACACAGGCGGCGTTCTTCCTCGAGACCGGCCAGATCGTCCATCGACATCTTGTGGGGAAACAGTCCTTCTTCCATGCCGCTGATAAAGACCAGCGGAAACTCCAGACCCTTGGCCGAATGCAGGGTCATCATCTGCACGGCATCTTCATAGTCATCGGCCTGGTTGTCACCAGCATCCAACGCCGCCTTGTCCAGGAAGGCTGTCAGGATATCCATCTCTGACAGCGGTTTATCCGCTGCCGGTTCATCCTGGAGAAAATCGTCTTCTATCACCGGCAGGTCATCCACCTCGAAGGCCTTGGCGGCATTTACCAGTTCCTCAAGGTTTTCGATGCGGGTCCGGGCTTTCTCGCCACCCTCTTTTTCATGGTGCTGAATCAGGCCGCTTTGCCTGACCACATATTCCGTGAATTCAAAAAGTTCCTGCCCATACACCTGGTCCTCCATGGCGCTGATCAACGCCATGAACCCGGATACATTCTGTACGGCGCGCGCTGGCAGCAATGACTGCTCTACGCACTTCATGCAGGCCTGCCACATGGAGCAGCCTTCTGCCCGGGCCACCTGCCGGATGTAATCCAGGGATTTGTTCCCGATGCCACGTACTGGTGTATTGATGACCCGCTCTAGGGCGGCATCATCGTCACGACTGGTGACCAGCCGCATATAGGCCAGGGCATTACGGATTTCCAGGCGCTCGTAAAAACGGAAACCGCCATAAATACGGTAGGGCATGGACACTCGAAGCAGGGCTTCTTCCAGCTCGCGCGACTGGGCGTTGGAGCGATACAGAATGGCTGCCTCTGTGTGACGGTTGCCGTTGTTTACCCATTTCTCGATCTGCCCAACAATGAAACGTGCCTCGTCCTGTTCGTTGAACGCACCGTAGCTGGAAATCTTTTCCCCTTCCTTGTCCTCGGTCCACAGCTCCTTGCCCAGGCGGCCGGTGTTTTTTTCAATCAGCTTGTTGGCAGCGCTGAGGATATTGGCCGTGGAGCGATAATTCTGTTCAAGACGGATCAGGTCGGCATCCGAAAAATCCTTGTCGAAATTCTGGATGTTCTCGATACGGGCACCGCGCCAGCCGTAAATGGACTGGTCGTCATCACCCACCACGGTAATGAACCCATCACGGCCCACCAGCATTCGCAGCCAGGCATACTGGATGGCATTGGTATCCTGGAATTCATCCACCAGTACATGACGGAAACGCCGCTGGTAATGCTGCAACAGGGCCGGGTGTTTCAGCCACAGTTCATGGGAGCGCAGCAGCAGCTCGCCAAAATCCACCATGCCTCCCCGTTCACAGGCCTCTTCATAGGCACTGTAAACCTTGATCATGACCCGCATGAATTCCTCGCCGAAGTCCTCCAGGTTGTTGGCCCGTATCCCTTCGTCTTTCTGTTTGTTGATGAACCACTGACACTGGCGGGCTGGCCATTTGCTCTCATCCAGCTCCAGGGTTTTGGAAATGCGCTTGATCAGGCGCAGCTGGTCATCGGAATCAAGAATCTGGAATTTATCCGGCAGGCCTGCCTCTACATGATGGGCTCTCAGCAAACGATGGGCCAGGCCGTGGAAGGTGCCCACCCACATGCCGCCGGCCGGACGCTGGAGCAATTCCTCAATGCGCAGGCGCATTTCATTGGCGGCCTTGTTGGTGAAGGTCACGGCCAGTATGCCATGGGGAGAGACCCCTTCCATCTGGATCAGCCAGGCAATCCGGTGGACCAGGACCCGGGTTTTACCGCTACCGGCGCCGGCCAGGACCAGCAGGTTGCCGGGATCTGCGGTGACTGCCTTGCGCTGGTGGTCATTCAGGTCATTGAGAATGTGGGATATATCCATGGTGTATTACGTGGGAGCGCCAGTGATTACCCGGGGAGGCATGCCAGGAATTGCCTGCTCTGCCCGAAAACAAGCCGCAATTATACTAGGGCGGCCGCCAAACGGGGCATCAGCTCACGAAAAATGTTAAATAAACGTGCAATCGGGCAACACACATATCTAACAGGGTTTTTACTTGCTACTATCAGGCCGGTGGCAAGGTGCCACATGTTGTGTCATGACGGCGAAAACTGATTTCGCCACTACTATTCAAGAGAGAGATATGTCAGAGCAGGTAGAAGGAACCGTCAAATGGTTCAATGACGAGAAAGGATTCGGATTTATTGAGCAGGCAGGCGGCAAGGACGTTTTTGTCCACTACAGCGCAATAACA
The DNA here is from genome assembly GCA_964490145.1 of uncultured Enterobacteriaceae bacterium. Classification (GTDB taxonomy): domain Bacteria; phylum Pseudomonadota; class Gammaproteobacteria; order Pseudomonadales; family Pseudohongiellaceae; genus Eutrophocola. Next base: position 6,513 of record CAZBBS010000037.1, on the reverse strand, counting down.
GGCGATGGTCGCAAGACGCTGGTGGAAGGCCAGAAAGTGACCATGAACGTTACCCAGACCGAGAAAGGTCCCCAGGCGGAAAATGTAAGCCCAGCCGCGGGTTAACGCTCCAGTCCATTGTCAGACGCGGGAGTTGCCAGGTTCCTGCAGATATCCAGCATTATCGTATTGCGATTATGGCAGGTCCCTTTTTAATCTGAATTTACTCTGAGTTCCCCACCCCGGATACTATTTCTGCATTCATGCCCTTTTTATCTTCTGACTCTTTGCCGTGCGTCGGCATTTATTCTGACAAGCCATGAACTTATACTGGCAGCCATCTCGATACCAATCAGGATGCCGTTCTGGAAAATACCAATCTGATCAAGGCCATCAGTGAAGCCCTGGGGGACTTGCGAAAATCCGAACGCAAGGTGGCCGATTTTGTTCTGGAGGATCCGGCATCTATCCTGAATATGCGCATCAGTGACCTTGCTGGTAGGGCCCAGGTCAGTGAGCCCACCGTCATCCGCTTTTGCCGCGCCCTGGGATATGACGGTTTCCAGGCATTCAAACTGCAACTGGCACGCTACCTTGGCAGCAGCGGTATCTACAGTCAGTTTTCGGTCAGTGATACTGATTCCATTGCCGATGTCAGCAAAAAAGTGTTCGACTCCACGATCGGGTCCCTGATTGCCGTCAGGGAAGAGCTTGATATCAATGCCCTGGAAAGCGCAATCGCCGCCCTGGCCAATGCCGGCCGCGTGGAATTTTACGGTTTTGGTGCCTCCGGCTCAGTGGCCATTGATGCCCAGCACAAGTTCTTCCGCCTGCAGGTCACAGCGGCAGCCTATACCGACCCCCATATTCAACACATGTCGGCTATATCACTCAGGGAAAATGATGTCGTGGTGGCCATTTCCCAGTCCGGTCGTTCCACGGCCCTGATTCAGAGTGTGGAATTAGCGCGGGAGGCTGGGGCCACGGTGATAGGACTGGTGCCGGACAACACGCCGGTGGCGGAACTCTGTGCCATCCCCATTCATATCAATGTGGAAGATAACCAGCACCGCTTCACCCCGGTTTCTTCCCGAATTGCCCACCTGGTGGTCATTGACGTACTGGCCATGGGCGTTGCCCGCCTGAAAGGCAGTATGTTGCAGGATCACCTGAAGCGGCTGAATAAAAGTCTGAAGTCCCTCAGGTCCCGGCACAAAAAAATCAGTTCCTGACTTTTTTGTGACCCCTATCACGATAATTTCCCCGCTTAAGTTTTCCTTAAGAAAACAGTAATAAACGCTTAAGTATTCATTGTTGTAATCACCATCACTCCTGATGAATAGAGGTTACACACAATGAAAAACCTGATAACAGCCTGTTTTGCTTTCTCCTCCCTTGCCATGTCGGCATTTACGTTTGCTGATGATGATTTTTACCGACTCAGCAATGATCTCTCATACCTGGACGGCTCCATTGATACCGCTCAGCACATATATTATCCCGGTGACAATATCGATATTCGTGTCACCATGCGCGGCAACACACAGGTGCTGGCAGATCAGATGGTGGATCTTTATCTGGGCATCATGACCACTACCGGCAAGTTTTCCCTCATGCCAATCAAAGGTGCTGTTGATGCCTCCGGAAAACGCCTGATATCTGTGCAGAATATTTCCAGTGCTGTCCTGGTAGAAGGGACTTACCAGCTTGCCCTGATTGCCACGGTGCCTGGCGGCAACCCCAATAATGTCGAAGACTGGTACAACGGTTTTGGCGGTCTGCTTGATGAAGATGCCATTCTGTATTCTGAAACAGCCATTGCCAGGGACTATGACCAGGACGGTGAATGGGATGACGATTATGATCGCGATGGATTCTATGGCGATGATGATGATGTGTATGAGCATTATTACACATCAGAAGGCACCCATTATGAGCGCGACAGGGACTGGACCTGGGATGATCGTGACAA
>CAZBBS010000037.1:0-4462 GCA_964490145.1 uncultured Enterobacteriaceae bacterium | reverse complement strand
TCGTGACAACGATGATGACGACTCCGACGAAGACAATGATTCAGATAACGACTGATCTTTTCCGGCTATGAACAAAAAAGGGGCTCAATAGAGCCCCTTTTTTATGTCTGAAATGTCGTGCTACAGCACCCGGAGCCTGCCCGACAGGCAACCCGGGAACTCGGGGTTCACTCCACCGTAACGGATTTTGCCAGATTGCGTGGCTGGTCGATATCCGTCCCCTTAATAACAGCGACATGATATGACAGCAGTTGAAGCGGTATGGTGTAGATGATGGGTGACAGAAAATCCGAACAGTGCGGTACATTGATTACACTGGTATTTTCTTCAGTCTTGAAGCCTGCTTCCATGTCGGCAAAAACATAAAGCTGACCTCCCCGGGCACTGACCTCCTGCAGGTTGGATTTGAGTTTTTCGAGCAGCTCATCATTGGGGGCAACAGCAATCACCGGCATGTTGTCATCAACCAGGGCCAAAGGTCCGTGCTTGAGTTCGCCTGCGGGGTAGGCTTCGGCATGGATGTAGGAAATTTCCTTCAGTTTCAGAGCCCCTTCCTTCGCCACCGGATATTGCACGCCGCGTCCCAAAAACAGGGAATGCCGTTTATGGGCAAAATCCAGGGAGGCTTTTAGTATCCGCTGATCAAGCTTCAGGGTTTCTTCCAGGATCTCCGGCAGGCTGTGGAGATCATGCACCAGCTCCTGCTCATTTTCATCAGTCAGTCCGTTGCGTCGGGCAAGAACAATACATAACAGGCTGAGAACTGCCAGCTGCGTGGTAAACGCTTTGGTGGACGCCACGCCGATTTCCCGGCCGGCCAGGGTTTTGATTGAAAAATCCGATTCCCTCTCAATTGAGCTGTTGGCCACGTTGCAGATTGTCATGCAGCCAACATAGCCAGATGTTTTGGCCTCTCTCAGGGCTGCCAGCGTGTCAGCGGTTTCCCCTGATTGAGAGATGGTGACAAACAGGCAGTTGTCCGGCACCAGGATGTTGCGATAACGATATTCACTGGCAATGTCCACGGCGCAAGGCATACGGGCCACGTTTTCAAACCAGAATTTGGCGATCATGCCTGCGTGATAACTGGTGCCGCAGGCCACGATCTGTACACAGCGGGTTTTGTCGAATATTTCCCGGGCGTTAACACCAAAGGCCTCTTCAAGCACGTGAGTCTTGCTTAACTTGCCGGCCAGTGTATTGCGCACCACGTCAGGCTGCTCAAAAATTTCCTTGAGCATGAAGTGCCGGTACTGGCCTTTGAAGGAGTCCTCGAGGTTCTGGTTCAGTCGGACAACGTTCCGGCTGATTTTTTTATCACCGTTATATATGGCAATTTTATTGGCCTGGATATCGGCAATGTCCCCTTCTTCAAGATAGATGAAGCGGTCCGTCACCTGGCCCAGGGCGGCCGGGTCGGAAGCAATGAAATTCTCACCAATGCCTACCCCTATAATCAGGGGGCTACCGCTGCGAGCAACGACGATTCGCCTGGTATCTTCTTTATCTATCACTGCCAAACCATAGGCGCCATCCAGCAGGCTGATCGTACGTTTTACCGCATCGAAAAGTGCCATCTGTTCTTCAGTGATGAACATGTGGATGAGGTGTACGATCACCTCGGTGTCCGTATCGGTTTTGAAGCTGTAGCCTTTTTTAATCAGCTCTTCTTTCAGTGTCAGGTAGTTTTCGATAATGCCGTTGTGTATCAGGGCAATCCTGTCATGAGACAGGTGGGGATGGGCATTTTCCTGCGTGGGCTTTCCATGGGTTGCCCATCGCGTGTGGGCAATGCCAATGGCCCCATCCAATGGTGACTCATTGATCTTGTCTTCCAGGGCCTGTACCTTGCCGACGGTTTTGACACAGGAAAGTCCCTTGTCCTTACGGTTGATCAGGGCCAGTCCGGCAGAATCATACCCACGGTATTCAAGCCTTTTGAGCCCTTCTACCAGAATGCCGGTTACATTACGCTGGCCAATGGCACCTACAATACCGCACATATGTCGCTATCCTGTTTTTACTTGTTTCTGGTATCAGGCCGTTTCCAGCCATCTATATTGGTTTGCCGGCTTCTGCCAACACCCAGCTGATTGCTGGGCACTGTTTTGGTGATCGTGGACCCGGCGGCGACAAAGGCATTGTCTTCCAGGGTCACGGGCGCGACCAGTACCGCATTGGATCCGATGAAAACACCATTGCCGATAGTGGTTTTATATTTATTGATGCCGTCATAGTTACAGGTGATCGTGCCAGCACCAACATTCACATCACTGCCCAGCTCTGAGTCACCCACATAGGACAGATGATTTACCTTGCTGCCTTCACCAATGAGTGATTTCTTCACTTCAACAAAATTGCCTATTTTTGCCGCGTTTTTCAGCTCTGTGCCAGGTCTGATTCGGGCAAAGGGACCCAGTTGGCATTGAGTACCGATGACGGCATCCTCGATAACCGTGTAGGGCTGAACACTGGTATTTTCACCAATGCGGCAATTTTTAAGGATGCATCCTGCGCCAATCTTCACGCCGCTGCCAATGCTTATGTCTCCTTCCAGGATAACGTTCACATCGATTTCCACGTCCTGGGCTGCAACCACGTTACCGCGAATATCAACCCGGGCCGGATCAATCATGGTGACACCGCTGCGCATCAAATCTTCTGTCATATCCTGCTGATATTTCCTTTCCAGTGCTGCCAGCTGAACCCGGTCATTGATGCCGGCAACCTCCTGTTCATCAGAACAACATGCCGTATGCACGTTTGCTCCATTGGCTAACGCCACTTCAACCAGGTCTGTCAGATAAAATTCTTTCTGGGCGTTGTTAGCACTGATTTGCGGCAGCCAGTCTTTCAGGCGCCTGACGGGAATGGCCATGAAACCGGTATTAATTTCATCGACCCGTTTTTCCTCATCGGTGGCATCTTTTTCTTCTGCGATACGGGTTATTTGACCACGTTCATTCCGAATAATTCTGCCCAGCCCTGTGGGATTTTTTACTATGCAGGTCAGCACGCTCATGCTGTTGTCATCCACCTGTGCCACCAGTGATTGCAGGGTTGCCGCTTTTATCAGGGGGACATCGCCGTACAGAACAATGAGGACAGCATCATCTTCCAGGTATTCCATGGTTTGCTGGACCGCATGAGCGGTTCCCAGTTGTTCCCTTTGCAAAACCACATGGACATCCTGGTTGGCCAGGGCCTCTTCAACCTGCTCGGCACCGAATCCGATAACCACTTCCAGGTTTTTACAGCCCAGGCTTCTTGCCGTATCCAGAACATGAAACAGCAGTGGCTTGCCGGCCAGGCGGTGCAGCACTTTGGGTAGTGATGATTTCATTCTGGTGCCCTTGCCGGCAGCCAGAACAGCAACATTGAGTTTCAATTCGATAATTTCCGGAAGTTAAACCAACATGGGCACGAATTATAGTATGACTGCTCAACCGCAGACAGGCCTCATTTTCATGACGGTATTGTGATGATCCTGCCAGAACAAAAAAACCGGCATATGCCGGTTTTTGTTGTGCTTTGTTGCCTGATCCCGCCTCTAGTGGCCAGTCTTCTTGCGAAGCTGCTGCAGCGTCCTGATCTGGGCGGCTGCCTGGGCCAGCTGGGAGGCAGCGGCGGCATAATCCATTTCGCCAGTCTGCTTCAGAATCACATCCATGGCTTCCTGCTGGGCGCGTACTGCAGCATCTTCATCCACATCATGAGCACGGGTTGCGGAATCAGCCAGGATGTTGACGGTGCCGGGCTGAACTTCTAGGAAGCCGCCTGACACATAGTAGATCTGCTCTTCGCCTTCCTGGGTGACGATGCGTACTGGTCCAGGAATCAGCTCGGTCAGCAGTGGAGCATGACCGGGGAAAATACCCATATCACCCAGAGTACCTGTCGCAACAAGCAATTCCACCCGACCTTCGAAGATATGCTCTTCGGCGCTCGCGATGTCGCAATGCATTGTCATGGCCATAGTCTGTTACCTTTATCCTAAGCTGGAAGTTGACCTGTTATTTCAGTTTCTTGGCTTTCTCGACAACTTCATCAATGCCGCCAACCATGTAGAAGGCCTGCTCCGGCAGATCATCATATTCACCCGCCAGGATACCCTTGAAGCCGGCAATGGTGTCTTTCAGTGATACGTACTTGCCAGGTGAACCGGTAAATACTTCAGCAACGGTGAATGGCTGGGAGAAGAAGCGCTCGATCTTACGGGCGCGGTTAACGGACTGTTTGTCTTCTTCGGACAGTTCATCCATACCCAGAATGGCAATAATGTCTTTCAGTTCCTTGTAACGCTGCAGGATAGACTGCACGCCACGGGCCACTTCGTAATGCTCCTGGCCGATAACCAGCGGATCCAGCTGACGAGAGGTGGAATCCAGTGGGTCAATCGCCGGGTAAATACCCAGCTGGGCGATGTCACGGGACAGTACCACGGTCGCGTCAAGGTGAGCGA
>CAZBBS010000036.1:0-27717 GCA_964490145.1 uncultured Enterobacteriaceae bacterium | reverse complement strand
CATTGCCGCAGTTTTCGGCTTGTGAACCATCCGTGTTGTACACCAGATAGGCAAAATCATGCCCTGGCCGGGTGGCCGGGGCGACGACCAGCAACTGGTCGAAACCGACACCGGTGTGCCGGTCTCCAACCTGGCGAATCTGCTCTGGTGTGAGATTGAACGGTTCGCTGACCCCGTCTATGACAACAAAATCATTGCCCAGCCCATGCATTTTGGTGAAGCGGATGTTCACGGCAGAGGTGTCTCCAGAGACAGCTGGTCTTCATAGGTTTCCCGGCGCCGGGCCAGGTGCAGCTGGTCGCCATCCACCAGGATTTCCGCAGCCCGGTTGCGGGTGTTGTAGTTGGAACTCATGGCAAAACAGTAGGCGCCCGCAGAGCGCACCGCCAGCAGGTCATCGGTGTCGATAGCCAGTTCGCGACCTTTGGCAATGAAATCACCGGATTCGCAGATCGGGCCTACCAGGTCATACGTGGCGACAGCCCCCCTGGCATTGGCATCTACCGGGACCACATCCATCCAGGCCTGGTACAGGGCCGGGCGGATAATATCGTTCATGGCGGCATCGACGATGGCAAACCGGTGGTCACCGTTGCTCTTTATATTGTTGACGCGGGTCAGCAGGACACCGGCATTGGCGCAGATTGAACGACCAGGCTCCACGATCAGGCTTAAGGGCCTGTCACCCAGCACAGGCAATACCTGGTTGATCAAATCCTGGGGGGCAGGAGGTGTTTCATCACGGTACTGTACACCAAGGCCGCCACCAATATCGAGATGACGGATAGCAATGCCTTCAGCGGCGAGCTCGTCCACCAGTAAGAGGACCCGTTCCAGGGCCGCCAGAAAGGGCGATGTGCTGGTGAGCTGGGAACCGATATGGCAATCGACACCGACTATCTCTATACCGGCCATGGTGCTGGCCTGCCGGTAAAGCTCGCGGGCAGCCTCCATGGAGACCCCGAATTTATTCTCTTTCAGGCCGGTGGAAATATAGGGATGGGTCTGTGCATCCACGTCCGGATTCACACGGAGGGAAACCGGAGCCTGCCTGCCCATTTCCTGGGCAAGGGCATTGAGCCGCTCAAGCTCCAGCGGGGATTCGATATTAAAACAGTGAATACCGGCTTCCAGGGCCGCACGCATTTCCTCCAGGGATTTGCCAACACCGGAAAAAATCACTTTTGCCGCATCGCCGCCAGCCGCCAGAACCCTGGCCAATTCGCCACCGGAAACAATATCGAAACCGCTGCCCAGCTTGGCCAGCACACTGAGTACCGCGAGGTTGGAATTGGCTTTGACGGCATAGCAGACCAGGTGGTCCCTGCCGCGCAAGGCCTCTTCATAGGCCCGGAACTGTTGTTCGAGTCCGGCCCGGGAGTAGACAAAGCAGGGCGTACCATATTGTTCGGCAATACGGGTCAGCGGGACACCTTCAGCAAACAGCTGATTGCTCTGATAATGAAAGTTGCTCATGATAATTACTGGCTGGTTTCAGCTGCGGACGGAGGTACGAGGGGGCCTTTCTGGCCGCACGCGGTCAGGGCTAAAAGGCTGAGTACCAGCAGTGGCAGCAGTTTTTTCATGGCCAGTGCACATCCGTCAAAAAATAAAGAAGCGGCGATTATACTGGTTTATAGGGCCTGCAACCATGGTTGGTCTGTCGACAGTTGAATTACATTCCTCCGGCTGGAAGCCCTGAATAAAGTATTGAGAACGTAGACGTACATCCCTGTGCACTCGGCCTCGGCATCCATGCCTCGGACGTCTCCATACTTTATTCAGGGCTTCCAGCCTAATTTTGTTTCGAATTCAAAACAGCCCAACCCCTATCCCCGATATTCGGCCATTGCCTGTATGGGATTGGCCGTTATACTGGCTGCTTCATATTTTTTACCCCACATCACACCTGTTTATGAGTACAGCCGATTTCAGCACCCATTACGAAAAAACCCTGCTTGCCATTGAAGATGCGGTAGAGCGTGCACTGGAAGAGTCAGATGTTGATCTGGACTACGAAAGTGTCAACGATATCCTGACCCTGACCTGTCCGGATGGTTCGGCCATCATCATCACCCGGCAGTCGGCAACACAGCAATTGTGGCTGGCGGCTAAATCAGGCGGTTTTCACTTCGATATGGATGGCGATGGCTGGACCTGTGATACCGATGGCCAGAGTCTTGCCGAAAAGTTGGGCAATATCTGCCGCCAACAGGCTGGCGTGGACATACAGCTGTCATGAGGCAGGTGTTGGTACATGCCCACATTTTCAAGAATGCTGGCACCACCTTCGATCATAGTTTGCAGCGCCATTTTGGTGATGGTTTTGTCGACCACAGGGAAGATGGCGAATTCCTGAAAGGGCGCAATGACTATCTGCTGACGTTTTTGCAGCAGCATCCACAGGTGCAGGCCCTGTCTTCCCATTCCCTGCATTTCCGGATTACCGGCAATGCGGATGTTCAGCTCCATCCGGTATATTTCCTGCGTCACCCCATTGCCAGGGTGTGGTCGGTCTATCATTTTGAGAAACGCCAGACCGGCGCGGATACCGAAGGATCCCGTCGGGCGAAAACCCTGAGCCTGAATGATTATGTGGCCTGGTATCTGGAGGAGGGGTCGCCAGCCACCATCCGCAACATCCATACAATCTTTCTGTCTGGCAACGGGCCCTCCCCTGACAACATGGAGCACAAGTACGATCTGGCATCGCGTTACCTTGATGACAACAATGCCTCATTTGTGGTTGTTGAACGTTACGATGATTCTATGCTGATGCTGGAGGAGCGGCTGGGATCTGTCTTTCCTGCTCTTGATCTGTCCTATCAGAAAAAAAATGTGAGTCCTGAAACGCAGAATATCCAGGCCGATCCTGTCAGCCGCCTTCTGGCAGAGCTGGATGATGCCGTGGGGGAGAAACTGCTGGAAGCCAACGCCTTTGACCTGGCTCTGTACGAACAAGCCGTTGAAAAACTGGATATGGCGTTGGGCAGGATTGTCGGACTTGAAACAAAACGGAAAGGGCTGCTGGAGCGGTGCAGGGAACTGCGCGGTTGATTTCGGCAGTTCCCTGAACGAAGTGGCGTTAATATCAGCAGATTATTGCGCCACGTTATGCATATACACATCCTGCTGCGGGAACGGGATGGTGATACCGCCTGCTTCCAGGCTGGTTTTGATGTTTTCGGTCAATTCCCAGCGGGTCGCCCAGTAATCCGCAGAGTTCACCCAGGGACGTACCACCAGGTTGACACTGCTGTCGGCCAGTTCAGAAACGGCAACAACGGGCGCCGGGTCGGATAATACCCGCGCATCCTTGCTGATCACATCCAGAATAATATCCTTGGCGATGCCGATGTTGTCGCCATAGCTGATCCCGATAACAAGATCGATACGACGGGTCGGCAGGGCGCTGGTGTTGACGATGGTGCTGCCGAAAACAGCGGAGTTCGGAATGATGATGCGCTGGTTGTCACCGGTATGCATCAGGGTGCAGAACAGGCCGATCTCATCGACGACACCGCTGTGACCAGCTGCGGTAATGAAATCACCTATCTTGAACGGGCGGAAGATGATAATCATCACACCTGATGCAAAGTTGGCCAGTGAATCTTTCAATGCAAGACCAACAGCCAGACCGGCAGCGCCGAGGATGGCCAGCAGGGATGTCACATTAACACCAAGTTGATCAATGGCGGCTAGTACCACTGCTGAGAGTAAAACAGCATAGAGTATGCCGCCCAGAAAATTCACCAGCATAGCGTCCAGTTTGGATTTTTCCATGATTTTCCTGGTGATATTGGTCACTGACCTGGCGATCATTTTTCCAATAATGAAAATAACCAAGGCAATGCCGATCTTGATGGTCCAGGGAATCACATAAAGGGAAAGGAAATCCTCATTAATTTCCATATAGCGGGTCCTCTGTTAGTGGAGTTGGTGGAATAGTTGGTTCTTAATTGTTGACTATTCGTTTTGCATTATCGATGGCTATTTTCACCTGGTTTGGTGCAGTGCCACCGATGTGGTCACGGGCATTGAGGGAGCCTTCCAGGCTAAGCACCTCAAACACGTCCTCGCCGATGTCGGCGGAAAACTCCTGCAGCTTGGTCAGCGGCATTTCACTGAGATCTGTCTGCGTGGCAACACCAAAGCCAACGGCTTTGCCGACCACTTCATGGGCATCCCGAAAGGCCATGCCTTTCCTCACCAGGTAATCCGCCAGATCTGTTGCCGTGGCAAAACCCTTCAAAGCTGAATTGCGCATGTTGTCCTTTTTGGCGCGTATAGCAGGGATCATGTCGCCAAAGGCTTTGAGACAGTCACTGATGGTATCCAGCGTGTCGAACAGGGGCTCTTTGTCTTCCTGATTGTCCTTGTTATATGCCAGAGGCTGGGATTTCATCAGGGTCAGCAGGGCCACTAGGTGGCCATTTACACGACCGGTCTTGCCGCGAACCAGTTCTGGGACATCCGGGTTTTTCTTCTGCGGCATGATGGAGGAACCGGTGCAGAACCTGTCTGGCAGGTCGATGAAATCAAACTGGGCCGAGGTCCAGATCACCAGTTCTTCCGACATTCTGGACAGGTGGGTCATCAGCAGGCTGGAGGCCGCACAGAATTCAATGGCAAAGTCGCGGTCGCTGACGGCATCCAGTGAGTTGGCAGCGGGGCGGTCAAAGCCCAGCAGTTGCGCAGTCAGGTTGCGATCAATCGGAAAGGAGGTACCCGCCAGGGCGGCCGCACCGAGTGGTGAGATGTTCACGCGCTTGCGGCAATCCTGCATACGCTCGAAGTCACGCTGGAGCATTTCAAACCAGGCCAGTAGATGATGGGCGAAGCTGACGGGCTGCGCTGTCTGAAGGTGGGTGAAACCCGGCATGATGGTATCCACTTCTTTTTCGGCCAGACTGATGATGCCTTTCTGCACGGTGCGGATAGCATCGCTGACCCCATCGATGGCATCACGCAGGTAAAGCCTGATGTCGGTAGCCACCTGATCGTTTCGGGATCTGCCGGTGTGCAGTTTCTTGCCGACCACACCGATTTTTTCGGTAAGTGCGGACTCGATATTCATGTGCACATCTTCCAGGCTCACAGACCAGTTGAATTCACCGGCTTCAATTTGAGTACGTATGCCTTCCAGGCCATCGACAATCTGCTGACGTTCGCTGTCAGTCAGGATGCCGCACGTTGCCAGCATGGTGGCATGGGCGATGGATCCGGCAATATCGGCACGGTAAAGGCGTTTGTCGAAGGTCACGGATGCCGTGAAGCGTTCAACAAAGGCATCAGTGGCTTCGGTAAAACGTCCGCCCCAGGGTTTTTCGGTTTTCTGGTCCTGGCTCATGAATAAACTCGATTGGTCTGGCGTTGGAAATGATAAAGCACGGATTATAGCAACCGGCGACTTGTATGGGGTAGCTTCACGTCCGGGAAAGCGTACAATAGACCCGGCTTCATAAACCCGGTTTGAAGGGTTTTTTCTTCATCACCGTCAGTTCATTTGTGCATCACCGCATGCATAGTCGGCAAGGTATTATGATGTTGCCCACAAACACCGAAATAGTCAGGAAGCGCAGTCAGAGTTTTAACCATGAGTAAGGAAATCCTTCGAATCGCCACCCGTGAAAGTCCGCTTGCCATGTGGCAGGCCGAGTATGTCAAGGCGGCGCTATTGGAAGCCCATCCCGGTTTGCAGGTTGAATTGCTGCCCATGACCACCCGGGGCGACCAGATTCTCGATGCCCCGCTGGCCAAGATCGGTGGCAAGGGCCTATTCATGAAGGAACTGGAAGTGGCCATGCTGGATGGCAGGGCGGATATAGCAGTACATTCCATGAAAGATGTGCCGATGTTCTTTCCCGAAGGCCTGCAGCTGGCTGTGATCTGCCCGCGTGAGGATTTCCGGGATGCCTTTGTTTCCAATAAATATGCCTCTTTCAACGACCTGCCCCAGGGTGCCGTGGTTGGCAGCTCCAGTCTGCGCCGGCAATGCCAGCTCAAAACGCTCAGGCCTGACCTGGAAATCAAAAATCTCAGGGGCAATGTGAATACCCGTCTGCGCAAGCTCGATGATGGCGAATACGATGCCATCATTCTGGCAGCCGCAGGTTTGATTCGACTGGACATGGCAGACAGGATTACAGATTTCATCGATACAGAAACCAGCCTGCCGGCAGGTGGTCAGGGTGCGGTGGGTATTGAATGCCGGGTAAACGATGGGGAAACTCATGCATTGCTCCAGGTGCTGAATCATCATGAAACGGCCCTGTGCGTCTCCGCAGAAAGAGCGATGAATACCCGGCTCAATGGTGGTTGCCAGGTACCCATTGCCTGTCTGGCTGAACTTGAGGACAACGCCGGCGAAGCATGGCTGACCGTGCGTGGCCTGGTCGGTGAGCCCGATGGTTCCCGTATCATTCGCAGTGAAAAATCCGGACCGGCTTCGCAGGGGATTGCCCTTGGTGAGGCTGTTGCTGATGCATTACTGGCCCAGGGAGCAGGCACCATCCTCGCCAGTCTGGATTCAGACTAATCCACACTTCCTGAAAGGCAGGCTATGCTGACAGGCAAAACTATCTGGATAACCCGGCCCGAGGGGCAGGCGGACAAACTGATTTCGGCATTGACTGAACAGGGTGCCAGCATCAGGCATCTGCCCATGCTGGCGATTACGCCCCTTGAGCCCGATGCGCAGATCAGGAACATCATTCTGGATCTTGATCGCTATGATCTGCTGTTTTTTATCAGCACCAATGCTGCCAGGCTTGGCATGGAACTCATCGACAAGTACTGGCCCCAGTTTCCATCAGGTACACAGGTCTATGCAGTTGGTCCTACCTCGGCGGATGTGGTCAGCGAATTTGGAGTTGCAGCCGCCTACCCACAGGCCCGAATGAGCAGCGAAGCCCTGCTGGCCATGGATTCCCTTCAGGATATTGAGGGTAAGAAGGCACTGATTGTGCGTGGCGTTGGCGGCCGTGAGCTGCTGGCCACGGCATTGCAGGAAAGGGGTGTGGATGTCACTTATCTGGAACTCTACCGGCGCACCTGCCCGACCTATCTCGATGGCAGGTTTGGCGAACTGATGACGGCGGACAATCCTGACAGCATCGTTGTCACCAGTGCCGAAGCCCTGGAAAACCTTGCAGGCTTGCTAGACCGTGACGGAGTCTCGTTGGAGGCGGCCAGGTTGTGCGTATCTTCCCGGCGTATAGCAGATGAAGCTGGACGACGGGGCTTTACTGACACCTTTGTCATGCCAGGTGCTGATGATCAGGCTATAATCTCCAGTCTCCAGGAGCGCCTGTGAGTCAACCGCAACACGAGAGCCTTATGTCGGACTCCAAGTCTGAAAAGTCACCAGAAACACCTCCGAAAAAACCTGATCAGGCCAAGCCTGCCAATGGGAAGTCCGGCCTGTTCATGGATGTCATTTTCAACCTGGTGGTGTTTGGCAGTATCTGTGCACTGGGGTATCTGCTGTATGAGCAGGACAAAGCCATCAACGTGTTGTTTTCACAGCAGAGCGACATCAACAGTGTGCGTCGCGACGCGCAAACCCTGACCTCGGGACTGGAGGACATCATTCGTCAGTTGCAGGCTGAACTTGCTGCAACACAGGAAAGCCTTGCCAGCCTGAACAGTGACCATGAACTCCAGCTTGAAACCCTGCGCAAGGAACTGATCAGCACACGCCTGGGACTGAGCAATCGCTATGCCTCGGCCAACCAGGAATCCTTGTTGACCGAAGCCGTTTCGGTGCTGCGTCTGGCACAGCAGCATCTGATTGTGTCCCGTGATCTGAAAACTGCCCAGGCCCTTTACCTGTCAGCCGACAACCTGTTGAAACAGGTGGATGATCCCCTGATGTTTTCGGTTCGGGAAATTCTGGCCGGTGAACTGGCTGCCATTCGCGCCGTGTCGGAAGTCGATACGGCGGCTATCTACCTGCAGCTTGGTGCCATAGGGGACCAGATCAACCAGTTGAGTGTCACCAATGATCTGAAAGAACAGATAGCAGAAGGGGACAGGGTCAACATACTTGATGAGTCTGCAGCCCAAAGTGATGGGTTGTGGGATCGCATGAAAACCAGCCTGAAAACGTCCCTGGATACTTTTCTGGTCGTCAGGCGGCGTGATGCACCCTTGCAGGCCATGATGACGCCGGGACAGGAAGCTGCCTTGATGCAAAGCATCAGACTGCAACTTGAACAGGCCAGAACGGCTCTGCTCAAGGGTGAGCAGGAAATTTACAGCAACAGCCTGGGCAGGGCGCACCAGGCAGTGGAACAGTTCCTGTCTGGCGACCTTGCCGTCAGGTCTTCCGTCCTTGATGCCCTGGGCAGCCTGCAGGGCAGGCGCATCGTCAGTGAGATTCCACCATTGAACCGTACCCGGGTGGCACTGGAAGAGATTCTGGCTGTCAGGGCCAGCCAACCTGCCGAGGCTGAAGAGCCCCGATGATTAAAGCATTTTTATACAGCCTGATTGCTCTGGGCATCGGTGCCTGGCTATACATGACGCTGGGTGATGACCCGGGTTATGTCCTCCTGTCCTTCGGCAACTGGTCAGTGGAAACCACACTGGTGGCGTTGGTTCTGTTCCTCTTCCTGATGCTGATTGTGCTTTATGGTCCTTATCGCCTGGCCGGATTCCTTAATCCCCTGGGGCTGTTTCGGGGTGAGGCTCTTTTTGGGTCAGGCCGCAGACGTAAGCATGCCGCCAGAGCCAGTGAAGAAGGTCTTCGACTGATGCTCCTGGGGCACTGGCAGGATGCCTACAAGATGCTGGTGGAAAACGCGGAGAGCACTGACAGTCCGGTATTCAATTACCTGGCAGCTGCACTGGCAGCATGGCAACGCGGGGACAATGCCTCCTGGAAATTCTGTCTGGAGAAAGCCACCCGACAGGCATCGAAAACCGGCAGCGGAATAAAAGCCGTCAAAGCCTTGCTCGAATACCGTTCTGGTAATGTGGAGCAGAGTCTGGCGCTGCTTTTGGCACTGGACAGGGAAGTGCCTGGCAGCCCTTATGTGCTGAACATGCTCAAGGAGATTTATCTGAATCTTCAGGATTGGGAAAAACTTGATGCCTTGCTGCCTGTGCTTGAAAAATACCGGGTGGTCAGTGGCACTGAACTACAACAGTTGAGAGAAAAAACCACCGCACAGCGGCTGTTGGGTGTAACCAAGGAAAAGGGGGGAGCGCAGGCCCTGTCCCTGATCTGGCAGGACGTGGACAAGAAATTGCGACGCAGTGAACGGGTCGCGCTGGTTTACCTTAAAAAACTGATCGGCTTCGCCAATCATGATGAGGCACTCACAGTCGCAACCAAATATCTCAAGCATGAGTGGAGCGATGATATTGTTTTGCAAACCGGTTTCATCGATACATCAGAACCAGCAAGGCTGCTGGTGCTGCTGGAAAAATGGCTGAAAGCCCGACCCAACAGCAGTGCACTGATGCTGAGCCTTGGACGGGTCTGTCTTCGCAACCGCCGATGGAGCCAGGCCAGGGAATATTTTGAGAGTGCAGGCAGGTTGTCCAATAACACCGCGTTGACCGCAGAGGCCAATGCCGAACTGGCCCGTTTGCTGGATCACCAGGGAGAACACGCGCAAAGCGCCGCGTTATACGCCAAAGCCATGGCGCAACTGGATCATCAGTTGCCGGATTTGCCTCAGCCCTAGGCGCGATAAGCGCGGGAGACAGGAGTCAGGGCTGTTCCAGGAAATCTGAAAGCCTGATTTTTTTATTTGTACTTCAGGTGGTTAATAATTTTTGATAATAAAGGCAGGAAATCGATCATCGTCCCTGCCTCCTAGATTCCCAACTCATCCCAGATATCGTCAATCTTCGCTTTAACGTCGGCGGACATGGCGATCGGTGTTCCCCATTCGCGGCTGGTTTCACCGGGGAATTTGCTGGTGGCATCGAAGCCGATTTTTGATCCAAGACCGGAAACCGGTGAGGCAAAATCCAGATAGTCGATGGGAGTGTTCTCAATGATCACGCTGTCCCTTGCCGGATCCATGCGTGTGGTCATGGCCCAGATGACATCCTCCCAGTTACGCACATCCACGTCGTCATCGGTGACGATAATGAACTTGGTGTACATGAACTGGCGCAGAAAGGACCAGACTCCCATCATCACCCGCTTGGCGTGACCAGGGTACTGCTTCTTCATGCTGACCACCGCCATGCGATAGGAGCAGCCTTCGGGTGGCAGGTAGAAGTCGATGATCTCCGGAAACTGTTTCTGGATGATGGGGACAAACACCTCGTTCAGCGCGACACCGAGTATGGCAGGCTCATCCGGTGGGCGACCGGTATAGGTACTGTGATAAATCGGATCCTTGCGATGGGTGATGCGCTGGATGGTGAGCACCGGGAATTTTTCCACTTCGTTGTAGTAGCCTGTGTGGTCTCCGAACGGCCCTTCTTCAGCAAGCTCACCCGCTTCAATTACGCCTTCCAGGACAAACTCGGCAGAGGCAGGTACCTGCAGGTCATTACCCAGGGATTTGGCAACTTCTGTTTTAGCTCCCCTGAGCAGACCGGCAAAGCCGTATTCTGACAAGGCATCCGGTACCGGCGTGACTGTCGCCAGGATTGTGGCGGGGTCGGCACCGATGGCCACCGACACAGGAAAGGCTTCGCAGGGATGAGCCTGTTGCCATTCCCTGAAATCCAGTGCGCCACCACGGTGGGCCAACCAACGCATGATGACCTTGTTCTTTCCGATCACCTGCATACGGTAGATACCCAGATTCTGTCGGTCCTTGTTCGGTCCGCGGGTAATCACCAGTGGCCAGGTGATCAGTGGTCCAGCGTCCCCTGGCCAGCAGGTCTGGATGGGCAGTTTGCCCAGGTCCACATCATCACCTTCAATGAGGACTTCCTGACAGGCGGGTTTTTTGACTTCTTTAGGTGAAAGGTAAAGCGCGTTTTTGAATTTGGGGGCTTTTTCCAGCAGGTCTTTCCAGCCGGCTGGCGGTTCCGGTTCTTTCAAAAAGGCCAGCAGTTTTCCTACATCCCTGAGCGAGGAAACATCGTCCTGGCCCATGGCCATGGCAACACGTTTGGGGGTGCCAAAGAGATTGCCGAGTACAGGAACGTCATAGCCTTTCGGATTTTCAAATAATAGCGCCGGGCCCTGTTTTTTCAGGGTCCGGTCACAGATTTCGGTGATTTCGAGATTGGGGTCAACCTCGGCCTTGATACGTTTGAGTTCGCCTGCTTTTTCCAGAGCCTGGATAAAGTCACGCAAATCCTCGTACATTCGCTGGCCCCGGTTTACGGTGAGATTCAATCCTGACCAGGGCGCTTACTTGCGCTTCATGGCCTGGAAGAATTCGTCGTTGGTTTTGGTGTCTTTGAGTTTGTCCAGAATAAACTCTGTCGCCGGCACGTCTTCCATGGAGGTCAACAGTTTGCGAAGAATCCACACGCGCTGCAGTTCTTCATCCGTCATCAGCAGGTCTTCACGACGGGTGCCTGAACGGCGCACATTGATGGCCGGGTAAACACGTTTCTCTGCCATCTTGCGATCCAGATGCAGTTCCATGTTGCCAGTGCCTTTGAATTCTTCGTAAATAACCTCATCCATTTTTGATCCGGTTTCAATCAAACAGGTGGAGATAATGGTCAGGCTGCCGCCTTCCTCAACATTACGGGCAGCACCAAAGAAACGTTTCGGACGCTCCAGGGCGTGGGCATCCACACCACCGGTGAGGACCTTGCCTGATGAAGGAATGATGGTGTTGTAGGCACGAGCCAGGCGGGTCATGGAGTCGAGCAGAATAACAACGTCTTCCTTGTGTTCCACCAGGCGTTTGGCCTTTTCGATCACCATTTCGGCAACCTGTACGTGACGGGCTGGTGGTTCATCGAAGGTACTGGCCACTACTTCACCGCGAACGGAGCGTTTCATTTCGGTAACTTCCTCAGGACGCTCGTCGATCAACAGAACAATCAGGCGGCATTCAGGGGAGTTGCGGGTAATGGATTGCGCCATGTTCTGCAGGATCAGGGTTTTACCCGCTTTTGGCGGCGAAACGATCAGGCCGCGCTGGCCCTTGCCGATCGGAGCTATCAGATCAATAACACGAGCGCTTAAATCCTCGGTGCTGCCATTACCGGCTTCAAGAACGAGTCTGTTGTCCGGAAACAGCGGTGTCAGGTTTTCAAACAGGATTTTCTGTTTGGCATTCTCAGGTTTGTCGAAATTGATTTCGTTCACCTTGAGCAGGGCAAAATAACGTTCGCCTTCTTTTGGTGGACGGATCTTGCCGGAAATCGTGTCGCCTGTTCTCAGGTTGAAACGACGGATCTGGCTGGGTGAAACATAAATATCATCCGGGCCGGCCAGGTAAGAGGCATCGGCTGAACGCAGGAAGCCAAAGCCATCCTGCAGAATTTCCAGTACACCATCACCGTAAATATCCTCGCCATTCTTTGCATGACGCTTGAGCATCTGGAAGATGACATCCTGTTTGCGGGTTCTGGAAACATTATCCAGGCCCATTTCATGGGCGGTCTCAAGTAGTTCGGATATAGGTTTGGTTTTTAATTCAGAGAGATTCATGGTGTAGGAATATTATTGGTGTGTTGTAGGATGATAAGGGGGTTGCAAGAGCGGGCGGGTGGTGCGCGCTTAAACTTAATATTAGGTTTTAACTAACTAAACTTATTAAAAGTTGCAGGTTTAAAAAATGGTTTACTGGTAATGAAATTTTTATTTTTGGTCTTACCCGATTCAGGATTTTGTCTTGAATCAACGTGTGAAGATTCTGAAGGTTTGGGTCGTGAATCTTCGGGGTTTCCCCTAGGATAAGGTGTCGGAGCGACAAGCAGGAAGGTAATCTATCACCCCCTTTTTGGAGTGTCCAGAAAAAAATAAGGGTTTTTTCCGGAAAATTCAGTACAAAAATCAGAGAGTGACTCATGACTCCCGAGCCAGTCGGGAGTCAGAGAGAATAACAACTGATCAGATGGTGCTGTCGATGAAAGCCGCAAGCTGTGACTTGGACAGGGCGCCAACTTTTTTGGACTCGACATTGCCGTTCTTGAACAGGATCAGCGTCGGGATACCTTTGACATTGTACTTTGGTGCAGTGTCAGGGTTGGCTTCTACATCCAGTTTGCAGACTTTCAGTTTGCCGGCATATTCTTCAGCCACTTCATCAAGGACAGGAGCAATCATTTTGCAGGGTCCGCACCATTCTGCCCAGAAGTCCACAAGGACTGGGCCGCTGGCGTTCAGGACTTCTTCTTCAAAACTGTCATCTGTTACATGTGTGAGGTTTTCGCTCATTATGATTTCCTTGGAATGAAATGGTCGGGGATATATCGCATTATGATAAGGCCAAATGGCCAGTATTCAAGTAACCGTGCCAAAAATCCTGGGCAGTGGCTGTCAACGTTCAGGTAGACCCTGTCAGCCCTGAATTCTTTCAGCAGCCGTTTTGGCAAAATAGGTCAGAATCCCATCGGCTCCGGCACGCTTGATGCTGGTCAGTGACTCCAGGATGATCTTGTCAGCATCCAGCCAGCCTTTCTCAAAGGCTGCACAAAGCATCGCGTATTCGCCACTGACCTGGTAGGCAAAGGTCGGCATACCGAATTCATCTTTCACCCGGCGAATGATGTCCAGGTAAGGCATGGCCGGTTTGACCATCACCATATCGGCACCTTCACTGATATCCAGGGCCACCTCATGGAGGGCTTCATCAGTATTGGCCGGGTCCATCTGGTAATTTTCCTTGGAGGAGGTCCCCAGGTTCCCGGCTGAGCCGACAGCATCACGGAAAGGACCATAAAAAGCGGAAGCATATTTGGCAGAGTAAGCAAGAATACGGGTGTTTATATGACCAGCCTGCTCCAAAGCCTGGCGAATGGCGCCAATTCGACCATCCATCATATCTGAAGGGGCCACCACGTCGGCTCCAGCCTTGGCGTGGGAGAGCGCCTGTTTGATCAGGGTATCGACAGTCACATCATTGAGGACATAGCCGGTGCTGTCGATGATGCCGTCCTGTCCATGGGTGGTGAATGGATCAAGGGCAACATCGGTAATAACACCCAGTTCCGGGCAGGCATCCTTGATGGTTTTCACTGCACGTTGGGCCAGACCGTCGGGGTTGAAGGATTCCTTGCCTTCCTCGGTCTTGGTAGCCGAATCGGGGACCGGAAACAGTGCCATGGCTGGAATACCCAGGCTTTCAACGACCCTGGCCTCTTTGGCCAGTTCATCCAGGGTCAGGCGCTCGACGCCGGGCATGGAAGGCACCGGTTCACGGGTAGCTTTGCCCTCGATCACAAAAACCGGATAGATGAAGTCAGCTGGTGTGAGCACGGTTTCGCGCATCAGCCGTCGGCTGAAGTCATCACGGCGCATACGCCGCATGCGGGTTGCCGGAAATTGTCGTGTAAACTTGTTGTCAGCCACGCCTGTACTCCTGGTTTCGGATACACTGCACAAGAGTTGTTGCCAGTGAAATTGAGGGCGAAACTATATCACAAAAGGTCCTGAAACCGGTTCAGGCAAGCAATCCGGCTAATTCCGGTCAACAGACAGACTGTATGACGACCACCAATGGGAACACGTTGTAGTCCATGCCATTAAAAAAAATCATCCTGCTGATCGTTTTTTTATGTCTTGTCGTGCTGTTTTTTGCGCTGGACCTGCAGCAGTATTTCAACCTGACGTTTTTCCAGGCTCAGCGTGATGCCATCTTAGCCTACAAGGCCGATCATTTCTGGGCCTTGAGCGCGGGGTACTTCCTGCTATATATCGCTGTTACAGCCCTGTCGCTGCCGGCTGCTACCATACTCACGCTTGCAGGCGGCGCTGTGTTTGGTCTGGCCTGGGGCCTGGTGCTGGTTTCCTTTGCCAGTTCTATTGGCGCCACACTGGCTTTTCTCGTTGCGCGAACCCTGCTTCGCGACTGGGTGCAAACCCGCTTTGGGGATTACCTGAAGCCTGTCAATGAGGGCATCAAACGTGATGGCATGTTCTATTTGTTCACCCTCAGACTGATACCGTTATTTCCGTTTTTTCTCGTGAATTTCCTGATGGCCCTGACCCCCATTTCCACCAGGGCCTTTTATGTGATCAGCCAACTGGGGATGCTGTTTGGGACCGCCCTGTACGTGAACGTGGGTGCGGAGCTCGGGCTGGCCACAACCCTGCCGGATGTCATCAATGTGGGTGTGATTCGGGCAGTGGTGGTACTGGCCATATTTCCCTGGATTGCCAAAGGCCTGGTCAGTTATCTGCGTAACCGCAAGGCGCTGGCACCCTGGAAGCACATGAAGCCCAGGGTCTTTGACACCAACATGGTGGTTATCGGTGGTGGATCGGCTGGACTGGTGACCTCGTATATTGCTGCTCTGGTGAAAGCCAGGGTCATTCTGGTAGAAAAGCATCGTATGGGAGGCGACTGTCTGAATACGGGATGTGTACCCAGCAAGGCGTTGATCCGTAGTGCCGGTGTCAGCCATCTATTGGGCAGGGCGGGTGATTTTGGTCTGGAGGCGTCCACTGCACAGGTTAACTTCAAGGCAGTGATGGGGCGTATCAGGCAGGTAATCAACACCATTGAGCCCCATGATTCTGTCGACCGATACACGCGTCTTGGTGTGGATTGCCTGGCTGGTGAGGCCATCGTAAAAACGCCATGGTGTGTGCAGGTAGGGGACAGGGAAATCACGACACGGAATATTGTACTGGCAACGGGTGCGAGACCATTTGTACCGCCTATCCCGGGGCTGGAGGAAGCCGGTTATGTGACGTCCGATACCCTGTGGAACCTGGAGTCCCTGCCTGAAAGATTACTGGTTTTGGGCGGTGGTCCCATCGGTTGTGAACTGGCACAGGCATTATCCAGGCTGGGGTCGAAGGTGACGATTATGGATATGCTGGACAGGATTCTGCCCCGGGAAGATGCCGAGGTTTCCGAGTATGTCCGCGAACAGTTCGAGCATGAAGGCATCAGGGTATTAACATCACAGCAGATTCTTCGTATAGAACACCGTCATGGTGAAAAAGTGGCGATTGCTCTTGGGCAAGAGGGCGAAACTGCCATTGAGTTTGATGAGGTCCTGGTTGCGGTTGGGCGAAAAGCCAACACGGAAAACCTGGGGCTGGAACATCTGGGTATTGTGTTGAATGACAACGGGACAATAAAGGTGAATGAATATTTACAGGCAACCTATGCCAATATTTTTGCCTGCGGCGATGTAGCCGGACCGTACCAGTTTACCCATATGGCATCGTTCCTGGCCTGGTTTGCGGCAGTAAATGGTCTGTTTGGCGGGTTCAAAAAATTCCGGATCAATTACAAGGTGGTGCCCTGGGCCACTTTTACCGATCCCGAAGTCGCCAGGGTGGGGCTTAGTGAGAGTGAAGCTGAAGAACAAGGCGTAGCCTTCGAGGTCACGCGCTATGGCCTGGATGATTTTGATCGCGCAATAGCTGACAGTGAAGCCAGGGGGTTTGTAAAAGTTCTGACCGTACCTGGCAAGGACAGGATTCTGGGCGCAACCATTGTTGGATATCATGCCAGCGACCTGATCACCGAATTTGTACTGGCCATGACTCATGGTTTGGGCCTGAAAAAAATCATGTCCACCATTCACTTGTATCCGTCGTGGTCTGAAGCCGGTAAATTTGCAGCCGGGGAATGGCAAAAGGCACATGCACCTGAATGGCTTTATCCCTGGCTGGAAAAATTTCATCGTTGGCGCCGGTAGGGCAATACAGTTTGAGGGAAGTAAATACTATGAACACTGAATCCAAAGTTTCAGAACGCTATGCCGAAGGCGCCAGGGAAGTGCAGCCCAGTCTGTGCTGTCCGGTGGACTACGATGCTGCACTGCTAAAACTGCTGCCGCAGGAAATTATCGACAAGGACTATGGTTGTGGTGATCCATCCCGGTATGTAAAAAAAGGCGACAGGGTTCTGGATCTGGGCAGTGGTGGTGGAAAAATCTGCTACATGGCGGCTCAGCTGGTAGGAAGCCATGGCTTTGTCATCGGTGTGGACATGACCGATGAAATGCTGGAGCTGGCCAGAAAATATCAGCCGGAAATGGCCGATAAACTTGGTGCTGACCTGGTGAGTTTCCGCAAGGGCTATATCCAGGACCTGGCACTGGATCTGGATGCACAGGAAGCTTTCCTTACGGATAACCCGGATGCTGATGAAGCAGCACTTGCTGCCTGGGAGCGTGAGCAGAAATCCCGCAAGCCATTGGTCGAGGATGGCAGTGTCGATATCGTGGTCAGCAACTGTGTGCTGAATCTGGTTGATGAAAAGCACCGGGAGCACATGATCAATGAAATCTATCGTGTCCTGGCACCCGGTGGTCGCGTTGCGATTTCAGATATCGTGTGTGACGAAGAGGTACCGAAACACCTCAAGGATGACGCCCATTTATGGAGCGGCTGTATTTCCGGAGCCTTCCATGAAAAACAATTTCTGCAGGTTTTTCTGGATGCAGGCTTTGTTGATGTGGCCTATGACAAGTGGGATGAAACACCCTGGCAGGTAGTCGAGGATATCGAGTTCCGTTCAGTCACCGTGGTGGCCACCAAACCCATGGAAGACAATCTGGACAGGGGCCATACCGTTATCTATCGCGGTCCTTTTGCCCAGTTGATCGACGATGAAGGTAATCGCTACCAGCGCGGTGAACGTCTGAGTGTCAGTGAGACTACCTGGAACAGCTTGTTGAACAGTATGGCAAAGGACAGTTTTATTTTTATCGAGGCGGATCCAGCGTTTCAGGGGCGTTATATTACCGGTGACAGACATCGTAATGCTGTCGCCAACAAGGGCATGCCGCAGCGGATAGGTGGGAAAAAGAAAAGCAGCTGCTGCTAGCGGCAAGGGATGAATGCTGTCGTTTGAGTTTACGCAGACTTGAGGCGGCGATTTCGCTTATAACGTTTGCCCAGGATTCTGATCCAGAACATGGTTTCGAAAATGCCGCCCGCAAGCACCAGTAACCGGGCACCCAGCGCAAACCCTGCTACATAACTGGCGATGGCTGCAGCAAGGATGAGCAGGGTCACCTGCAGGTGACTCACTGGGGGCTTGTTATCAATCACCCGTTATTTCCAGAAGCTGGTCTTCCAGGGCAAAGCGCAGTGTCAGGGCATCATCCAGCGATTGCAGGTCCCTGGGCAGGGAGGCGTCTTCTGATGAATGCACTTCTTCATTTCTGTATTTGTCATTGAAGCTAAGCGCAAGATCCGTCGTTGTCTCTATGCTGTGATAAATCTGTTCCAGCAGCTCCCGGTTGGCCTCAAGTTCAGCGGTGCTTTCGTGCAGCAGTGTTTCATACACCTCGAAATGCCCGGCTGAAATATAGTCCATCAGGGATTCGCAGAAATGCTCGATGGGAAAATCCTGGATATCAATTTGCAGCGCGTGATCGGAATACAGGGACTCGTCCAGGTCATGATGAAGGGTTTCACGCTGTTCTTTCCAGCGACTGATGATTGCTTCAATAGCCTGGCGGCGGGCGGCGGTGATGTCTTTGTTCATACATACCCCTCTTGGAAATTAAAGTCGTGGCTTATGTGCAACGGACTTACAGAAATCTTAGAAGAGGTACCCGGGAATTGCCAGCTTTAAGCAGGTGTGACACTGCTCCAGGACTAGCTTGCTTAACGGCGATGGGCCTGCCACAGGCAAACACCGGCCAGCGCGATGAAGCCCACCAGGCTCCATTGCGGAATGCTCATGCCGATCACGGGATCCTGCCAGGCGATTTCTGCACAGTTGCCATCACCGGTGAACATGGTTGCCAGGGTCTCGGTCAGCGGAAATTCCTGGAACATATAGGCAACACTCGGGCCGCAGGCAGGGACCTGGTCTTTAGGTAAATGCTGCAGCCAGATCTGGCGAATGGCAAAACCGCCGCCGCTCACAGCAAACAGGGCTGCCAGGTAGCCATAAACCAGTTTTCCCCTGGCGACAGGGTTATGAATAAATGCAATTAATGAGGTGAAACCAGCGAGCACAAAGAAGAAACGCTGAGTCATACATAATGGGCAGGGTTCCAGCATCATCACTTTTTCCATATACATGGCAATGCTCAATAGCGCTACACAGAACAGAAAAATGTACAGGTAGATCAGTCGGGTTCTTAGCAGTTTGGTCATCAGGGAATCATTCATGGAATTTTAATCAGATTCTGGATCAGGAGGCATTGGTGCGGGCAAGATAGGTATCAAAGTCCACATCATCATTTTCTTCAATGGCCTGCCTGTCCTGGTTGGAGGTTCCAGTCAGTTTTATCAGCGTGGCCATGATGTCATCATCCAGCTTCAAAGAGCGGAAATAGTCGCTGTTGGCCAGGGACTGGTTCATGGCAAAAATAAAATAAGGCGTATCAAGTTCACGCATACGTTGCAGGATTTTTGCGGAGGGTGTTTTTTCAGGATCCTGAACCTTCGCATATTGAGCCTGTGTTGCCTGGACATGACAGTCGCTGCCGTAAATATCATCAAGCAGTTCGGCAATGGACGTTACCTCAGAAAGGATTTCTTCCGCCTGTTCTTTCAATCCGACTTTATTGCCTTTGACCTGCAGCTGGAGTCCGGGTTCCCGTCCCCGGTTTACGACGGTTTTCAGGTTGTAATCTATTTCCCGGTATTCATCGCTGTTTGATGGCGGTGAGTTTCGCAGCAGGCAGAACAGAAGGAAACTGTTCAGGAAACGAATTTCCTCTTCGTCGATGCCCACAGGCAGGAAGGGGTTCAGGTCCAGTGCGCGGACTTCGATATATTCAACGCCCTGCTCTTTGAGAGCCCGGACCGGCCTGATGCCGGAAGGGGCTGTGCGTTTGGGACGAATGGTGCTGTAAAACTCATTCTCGATTTGCAGGATGTTGTCATTGACCTGCTTGTACTCGCCATTTTCAGGGGCGAACTTGCTGTAAGGTGCATAAGGGGTCTTGATGGCGTTCGTCAGGTCCCGCGCATATTCCTCAAGGCTGTTATAACTCACATACAGGGATGACTGTGCGTCACTGGTATAGCCGAGGTCGCCCATTCGCAGGCAGGTGGCATGAGGGTGATACAGTGTGCCGTGATCATATTCCTCCAGCCCATGATTGTCCTGTCCGCGAATGAAGCTCTTGCACACAGCGGGCGAGGCTCCGAACAGGTACAGCAGCAGCCAGGAATAACGGCGGAAGTTCCGGATCAGGTTGAAGTACTGATCAGTTTTGAAATCCTGAAGATTTTCATCGCTGCCAAGCTGTTCCTTATACAGTGCCCAGAAACTGTCGGGCAGGGAAAAATTGTAATGGATGCCAGCAATGGTTTGCATGGAGCGGCCATAGCGATAGCTCAGTCCCATCCTGTAAAGGGTCTTGAGTCTTGCAATATTGGATGTACCGTATTGCGCCAGCGGAATATGGGCATCATCACCCAGGACGCAGGGCATACTGGAGGTCCAGATCAACTCTTCTCGGTCGATCCGGGTAAACAGAAACGTGTGCAGATCCGACAGGTACGCCAGGCTGTCCTGCGGGTTGTGGAAAACAGGCGTGATGAATTCCAGCAGGGCTTCGGAAAAGTCCGTGGTGATGGTTGGATGCGTAAGCGGAGAACCCAGGCCGGCAGGATGCGGGGTCTGTGCAATATGGCCCTGTGGATCTACCCGCAGGCTTTCCTTTTCTATGCCATGACCAATTTCAGTGAGACAGCCAATGTTGGGTGACTCCTTTAGCTGGCCAAGGCGGAGCTTCAATTGATCCGACAAAGCTGAATTCCTGATAAAGAAGCGAAGAGTGTCCGGTAGCTCTTACTATTAATGCACTCTGCACGGGCAGTCAGGCAATAACATATTATTTTTATTAGGGATTTACTGCTGAAAACTGGCACCATGAAGTTCAAGGCCCCGGATTATGCCACAGTTGAACTGCTGTGGATAACCTTAAATTCGTGACTTTTTCATCGCAGGATTGTTTCACGGATGATAACCGGATTCAGGAAATATTTGCTCAGGAATCTGAATTTAATCTGACAAAGCGATGGATTTTCCGACGGTCCTGTTTCGTGGGTCGACCTTCGGTGATGGGAGCCATGGCACGTTGTATTTTACGCTTGTCCGCTTCCTGTTCGCGACGGCTGATACTCTCAGGAGTTTCTTCATACAACAGTGCGGCCTGTGGGGCGCTGCCGCGTTTATCGGCAAGCGCTTTAACAATAACGGTTTTTTCATCCCAGCCCTGACGGATGTCCAGCGTCATGCCAGGTTCGATTTCGCGGCTGCTTTTGCTGCGGGCACCATTGCAATGCACCTTGCCGCCATCAATGGCCTGCTTTGCCAGCGAGCGTGTTTTAAAAAAACGGGCAGCCCATAGCCACTTGTCGAGTCTGACTTTTTCCATTGCCGCCGTTATCTCACCATCAGTTCATCAAGGTGAATGATCCCGGTGAAGTGGCTTCTTTCTCCTGGATCAGTACTGGAGTCAGGATGAAGTACCTGGACCACCTTGCCCAGTCCTTCCCGGTGGGCGCATTCAAGAACCGGCAAACTGTCATCCACGAACAGGGAACGGGAAAGATCGATATCCTGATGGCGACTGAACCTGTCCCAGAAACCATCATTTTCCTTGGCCAGCTCAAAGTCATGGGAGCTGACCAATTCATCCAGATGCTGGTCCAGGCCAGAGGCTTGGACCTTGATGGCCAGGGCCTTGGGGTGAGCGTTGGTCACCAGAATGACCCGTTTCTCCAGGTCGCGAAGGAAGGCCAGGAATTCCGCACAATGGGGGCGCATGCTTACTTTGTGGCTGACTTCTTTTTTCAGGGCTTCCACATCCAGGTCCAGCATCTCTGACCAGTGATCCAGGCAGTACCATAACAGGCTGCCGTGGGTGGAGGCTGACAGGGTCCGAACGGTTTCCAGGGCAGCATCCAGGGGAATAGCCCTGTGTTCAGCCACGCGGCTGGGCAGGAATTCCAGCCAGAAATAGTTATCGAAGCTCAGGTCCAGCAGGGTGCCGTCCATATCGAGCAGGACGGTGTCGATTGTCGACCAGTTAATCATTGGCAGAGTCGAACCTCAGGAAGTAGTAAGTGCTATTATAAGGGCTCCCCGCCAGATGTGGCACTGTGACGAGTGGATTGATGCAGGGTATTGCCAAAAATGGATCATGCATCATAACTATTCACCATAACTGTTCACCACAATCAGGAGACTACCGGAATGCACTATCAGGCTATTCTGCAAGAGGTCAAAAAAATCAGCATAGAGGCTGGCGAGGCCATTCTCGAGGTATATGACCGTGATGAAGAACTTGATGTCATCACCAAGGGTAATGATACCCCGTTGACCGAGGCCGATCTGGCAGCCCATCGCATCATTGTGGATGCGCTTCGTGAACTGACACCTGCACTGCCTATTCTGTCTGAAGAATCAAAGGCCGTTCCCTGGCAGGAGCGCCAGTACTGGGAAACCTACTGGTTGGTGGATCCACTGGATGGCACCAAGGAATTTATCAGCCGCAATGGCGAGTTCACAGTCAATATTGCCCTTATCGATAATGGACGCCCAGTCCTGGGAGTCGTGTATGTGCCGGTACTGGGTGTACTGTATACGGGTAGTCCGGACGGTGCGACGCGGGAGGAGAATGGGGTCGAGGAAGAAATTTTCAGCGGCAAGATCGAGGAAAACCAGCATGCGATTTCGGTTGTTGCCAGTCGCAGTCACAAAGGTGAAGAGCTGGAGGCCTGGCTGGAGCGTGTGGCTGAGCGGTTCCCGCAGATGGACCTGGTGAGTATGGGCAGTTCACTGAAGATCTGTCTGGTAGCAGAAGGCAGAGCGGATATTTATCCCCGTCTGGCGCTGACCTCGGAATGGGACACGGCTGCAGCACAGGCCATTCTTGAAGCCGCTGGCGGTATCCTGACGGATACGGATTTCAATATTTACCGCTACAACCAGAAAGAGGACATCCTCAACCCGTTTTTCTTTGCTATTGGCGACAGGGAATTCGACTGGAGCAGTATATAGGTGGCACAGTAGTGCCGTTTATTCATGATCCAACCTGGCCGGGTGTGCGTATTCCCCGGTATGAATATTTTCGTCCTTGATAAAGATGTGACCCGTTGTGCCCGTTACCACTGTGACCAGCACGTCGGTAAAATGATTCTCGAAAGTGCGCAGATTCTGTGTACGGCCCTTAACAAGAAAGGGTTTGAAACCCCCTATAAATCCACCCACGTGAAGCATCCCTGTGTACTCTGGGTGGAAGAGTCATATGCCAATTTCAGGTGGTTGATGAAACTGGCCAGAGCGCTGAACACAGAATTTTGCTGGCGGCATGACCGCGATGCCAGTCATGCATCAATACAGGTTCTGGACCGGATTGAGAGTTTTCGTTATCCGGGGTCACGGCTGTCACCCTTTCCGCAAGCCATGCCTGACAAATACAAAGTGCACGGGGATCCCGTCCTTGCCTATCGAAATTTTTATATCGGGGAAAAGGCCAGATTTGCAACCTGGAAAAAACGCAGCACGCCTGACTGGTTTAACTTGTCTTGAGATTGGGGATGTCTTAACGCGCTGACATCTGAAGAACAAACTTGGCGGCCAGCTCGCAGCCCTTCATTTCGATTTCCAGATCATTGCTGAAGTAAGAACCAAAATCCTCGAAGTTCTCATCCATCCACTGGTTATAGGTGGCCAGCATACCTTTCACGGCATCCACGGCAATGCCTGACTGCTGCTCCACATCGGCGTCCAGGCCGGTGCGCAATCTTTCTGTGTTCATCTGGATCATGATGCCATTCTGGATCAGATGCAGGGCCTGGTTTTCATATCCTTCGGAAATCTCGGGGGCATCACTGGCGGTTAAGGCTGACAGGGTCATATTGAGAGCAGTACAGCGGTGCATTACTTCAGCCATTTTGCCGGGATCGGAGGTGCCCATACTGCCCAGCAGCAATTCAGCCACCGGCACCCAGCCGGGGGTCTGGGCAAGGGCTGTTGTTGTAAGCAGCAGTCCCGGCAGGCCGGGAAGCAAGGTGCTGGTGAGTTTCATAAGCCGCTGGTGCATAAAATCAGGTTTCCCGGTAGGGAGCATGGAATGGCTGAAGCTATTAAAAGCATAGTTGGTTTGATCAAGTCAAAAACATTTTGTGATAAATCATGGGCTTATTGATTCAGATGGGTTGCTGCCGCCATTGATCAACCACTGGCCCCCGGTCAGGATAATGGGGGGTTTCCCCGGGCAACAGGTAAATGGTCTGCTGTTTCAGAAAATGTCGGTTTATGAGTTTACTTGAACAGTCAGAACTGCATAATCGACCCCCGCTGTAATCTTACTTGTTCAGGCTCTGTATCCTTATGTGGTTTAAAAATCTTCGTCTTTTTTGTCTTGCCCAACCCTTTGAATTATCTGTAGAAGATTTTGAAGCCGCCCTGGCTGACAGTGCCTTCGTGCCTTGTTCCAGTTATGAAAAGGAGCGTATTGGCTGGGTGGCTCCCCTGGGGGATGCTGCGCCGGAATTTGAACCAGAAGAGGGCGAGGATGCTGGAGATACCGATGCGCCTGCTCCCATGTTGACCCATGTGGTGGGCGACTACATCATGATCTGTGCCCAGAAACAGGATCGCTTGCTGCCAGCCTCTGTGGTTCGTGAGGCAACTGCAGAAAAGATCGCTGACATTGAACAGCGCCAGGCCCGCAAGGTCTATCGAAAGGAAAAGAGGGAAATCCAGGAAGACATGTATGCCTCCCTGCTCCCTCGCGCCTTTACCCGTTCG
This sequence comes from uncultured Enterobacteriaceae bacterium, assembly GCA_964490145.1. GTDB lineage: Bacteria > Pseudomonadota > Gammaproteobacteria > Pseudomonadales > Pseudohongiellaceae > Eutrophocola. The sequence continues at coordinate 2,917 of CAZBBS010000036.1, read as the reverse complement.
GCAAAAATTTACGCCTACATTTCCCGTCGGGATAACCTGCTGGTGATTGACAGCAGCAGTGCGCCCAAAGCGGAAGAATTCCTGAACCTGCTTCGTGACACCTTGGGCTCTTTCCCGGTGGCACTACCAGAGGCAAAGATTGCGCCACATGCCGTCATGACCCGCTGGTTAAAAGAGGGCAAGGCCACCGATGAGTTTGAGCTGACGGATGATTGCGAATTATTCAATCCGCTTGACGGCACCAATGTCGTGCGTCTGAAAGGACAGGATCTTGGGGGCGAGGAAATCGAAGCCCATCTTGAAGCCGGCAAGCTGGCCAGGCATGTCGGGGTCCTTTGGAACAATCAGGTCAATGCCATCATCGCGGATGATCTGGGCATAAAAAGACTGCGTTTCGAGAATGTCAGGGAAGAGTCGGACAGTTATGAAGATGAAACGCCGGCCCAGAAATTCGACCAGGAGTTTGCCCTGATGACCCTGGAGCTCAGCGGTTTTTTCAAATCGCTGTTCAATGCGGTTGGAGGTCTGGAAGATCCGAAAACCAAGCTGCTGCCTGACAACAGAAACAGGGACGACTGAGTCTTTGCTCGACCCATCGAGTTAATCCGGTAGACTGGGCACATGCCGACAAGTCATCAACACCTGCAAAGGCTATGGTTTGCCATTCCCGCGTTATTGCTGGGGCAGGGCGTACTGGCTGTTCTGGTCAGGACCTGGCCGGCGCTTCACGCACTGGACAGCCGCATCTCATCAGCATTGGCTATTTCACCTGATTCATCCTTTCATTCCCTGGTGGATGGACTTACGCAACTGGGCAGTGGGAGAGTCGTGGTCCCTGTGCTGCTGATGACAGTGCTTGTGCTATGGATAAAGGGTTACAGAAAATTTGCCCAATCCGGAGTGGCTGGATTCCTGGCGGCAAGAATTATCACCGATGGGTTGAAGCGCCTTGTTGCTCGTCCACGGCCGGCACTGCATGAGCTGGGTTATACCCCTTCTGGCTGGGACACCCTGTCCTTTCCCAGCGGGCATACGACTTCTGCCTGCTATCTGTATGGCTTCTTGCTTCTGGTGGGGATAGGGTTTGTCAGAAACCCTCAGTACAGGGTCCTGATAACAAGCGCAGTTATCCTGCTGGTAATGACTGTCGGGATGAGCCGGGTCTTACTGGGAGAACATTTTCCCAGCGATGTTGTGGGTGGCTTGTTATCGGGCAGTATTGGTTTACTTGTGGCCAGGATGATCGCAGACAGTCGTGAGCGTGGTTAGCCTTAAATTTGCGTCCGGTTGAAGATGAACGCCGGAATATGCCTGACCAGCTGCATAATCCAGTACCACCGTCCCGGTGTGTAGATTACCGGTGTTTCATCAGCAATACCTTGGACGATATCCCTGGCCACATACTCAATGTTGGCCAGCCGGACACCGGTTCTGTGTTTGCCCGGATTTGTGTCACTGGTGGTCGGTCCCGGCTTGATCAGGACGATTTTCAAGGTGGTTCCCGCGAAACGATGCTGCATACCCTGAGCATAACGATGAACCAGACCCTTGGCAGCACCATAAATGTAGTTGGATTTTCGGCCCCTGTCGCCCGATACGGAACCCATGATTGCGATGGTGTTGCGCAGGCCATTCTGCATATGTCTGGCGAAGGCTTCGGCAAACAGGACGGGTGAAATACCGGTTATCTGCAGTGCTTCATGGCACTGGTCCAGGTTAGTCAGGCAGGCTTCATGGTCGGGGAAAAGTGCATGGGCGATAAACACGACATCAGGCAGCTGTGCAGTACAAATTCTTTCGACGGCTTCGTTGATTCTGTCGCTATTGATAAAGTCAGCCACGACAGTTTCTATCTCTGTGACAGGTGAAATATCCCGCAATTCCCGGGCAACTTCGTCAAGCTTCTCCTGACTGCGCCCCAGCAGTACCATGGATTCAGGATGGCCTGAAGCCCACAGGCGTGCGCATTGCTTTGATATTTCGGCAGTGGCACCTGTGATGACAACTTTTTTGGGTTTCACATCTGATCCCTGTTACTGGTCTGGAAACACGGCATATACATCCGCTGGATAATCCTCTCAGGATACTACCCCAGCAGGGTTGACTATTGTAGTTTGTTTGAAGGGTAGCCTTCGAGGTGTCAGCGCTCAGAGCATGCCTGACTGCCTGGCATGATCCTCCCTGAGCAGGCTTAGGTCACTTACTCGTTCCGGAAATTCTGCGGCCAGATCATCAAGCTCAGAAGGGTCTGTTGCCAGGTTGAATAGCTGCCATCGTGTTTCCTTGCCAGGGGAAGCGATGTATACCACTTTCCAGTCGCCCAGGCGAAATGGCATTCTCCGATAAAATTCATAAGAGATTATTTCTCCTTCATGAATAGTGAACCTGGTATTGCCCAGACCGGAAGGCTTCCTTAAGCAGTTTATTTTCCTCGGGTCGTTGGCAACGGTATCTAACGTAAGAACGACTGAAGCCAGCTATCTGACATGCATTTTCTGGCACTAAGCCGATGCTGCTTCAGCTTTTATCAGTCTTTTGCTGATGAACTTCTAAGATCTCATTAAAAATTGCTTCTGCATGTTGGGAAGATAAGTTGAATTCGTCTTGTAGTTTTTTTAGACCCTCTTGTTCTTCTTGTGTAATTATACCGTCTTGCAAAGCTCTAAGTACTTCTGAACGAAACACTGCCTTTTTTCTTGAAAGTTGGGCGGAAAAAGAATTAGCAACGATGCCTGTTAGTAATGCAACGGTGCAAACACCCATCAAGGCAGTAAATATACCAACGATTTTCCCTAATAAGGTTACCGGTGAAACATCTCCATAACCTACGGTTGTCAAAGTTATGATGGCCCACCAGATAGCATGTGGAATTGATTTGAATGCCTCTGGTTGTACTGCATTTTCTGCATAGTATGCT
>CAZBBS010000035.1:0-28519 GCA_964490145.1 uncultured Enterobacteriaceae bacterium | reverse complement strand
ATGCTGGGCTGGCTGGGCAATGCCTTTCTGGCGTTTATGTACCATGCAGTACCGTTGCTGACGGGGCGGCAAGTAACCAGCCCTTTGCTGGGCCGCTGGTTGTTCGGTTTATGGAATTTTATCGTGGTCCTGCCTGGCTGGCTTCTGGTGCTCTCGGGTATCAGCCAGCCGATTGAGTGGGCCGAGTTTCCCTGGATCGTTGATGCTTTCGTCATTGCCGGCCTGTTGCTGGCCGCTATCCAGTTCCTGCCTCCCTTCCTGAAAAACGGGCTGGAAGACCTCTATGTCTCCAGCTGGTACATCATCGGTGGGCTGGTATTCACCCTGCTGGCCTATCCCATGGGTAATATCATCCCGGAGCTGGTGCCTGGTGCTGAAAGTGCGGCATTTACGGGCCTGTGGATTCATGATGCGGTGGGGCTTTTTGTCACCCCGATGGCCCTGTCCATATTGTATTTTGTGACGCCCGCGACCACCGGTCGTCCCATCTTCAGTCACTTCCTGTCCATGCTGGGTTTCTGGGGACTGTTCTTTTTTTATCCGCTGAACGGCACCCATCATTACGTATTTTCAGCCATTCCCATGGCGGCGCAGATGGGCGCCATTGCCGCCTCCGCTTTGCTGGGTGTGGTGGTGGTCATCGTGGTGACGAACCTGCTGCTGTCCATGCGCGGTGCCGGGTTCCTGCCTAAAGATATCGGCCTGCGCTTTGTGATGCTGTCCACTATCTTTTATCTCATTGTCAGTGTGCAGGGTGCCTCCCAGGCCCAGATGGGGCTTAACCGTGTGGTGCATTTCACCGACTGGGTCATCGCCCATTCCCACCTGGCCATGCTGGGTTTCGCCACGTTTGCCGGCATTGGCGGCATCATCCATGCCTGGCAGCGGATACCCTGGGCCCGATATAACGAAAGGGCGCTTAACTGGTCCTTCTGGCTGCTGGTGGTGGGTATCAGCATCATGTTTGTCGACCTGACCATGGCTGGCCTGGTCCAGGCAGAAGCCTGGCAAAGCGGGGCGCCCTGGCTCGAGTCAGTCCAGCATTCCCGACTTTACTGGCATATCCGTACCGGGTCGGCCCTGCCGATCACCCTGGGATTCCTTTTGATATTTTATGGATTGCTCAGTGGCCCACAGGGGGCGGGATCAGCAGCTGTTCAGGCAGCAGGAAAAGGCAGCAGCCAGGATGCTGATGACAAGGCCGCAACCGGGAGCCCACAGCAGGCCCATCTGCTGCGGATGTCCTACCGCGCCGCCATGGCTGCAGGCATTGTGTTTTTTATACTGTCGGTAGGCCTGCTGGGCTTCTGGCCGGGTAGGGTACTGGATGAGCAGATCGCTGCCACAACACCCGATAATATCTTTGGCCTGTCATCGTCCGAGCAACGTGGCAGGGCAATCTATGCCCGTGAAGGTTGTGCTTACTGCCATACCCAGCAGATCCGTTATACCGATGCCGATATTGAGCGCTTCGGTGCCCCGACCCTGGCCTGGGAAGGGCAGTTCGATACCCCCCATATGTGGGGAACCCGCCGCGTAGGCCCGGACCTGTCCCGGGCCGGGGGAACCCGGAGTGCGGACTGGCAGTATGCCCACTTGTTCGCGCCGCGCAGTGTGGTGCCCTGGTCGATCATGCCGTCCTATGCGGTGTTCTTTGATGGCGCTGCGGACAAACCACGCCTGGAGGCCCGGGATCTGGTGGCGTATCTCGAATCCCTGGGGCGTGCCCGTGAACTGGCCTGGCCTCAGGGAGACGAAAAAATCCGCAGCTTGTATGGCGAAGACAAATGGCTGCAGATGTCCCTGGATACGACACTCAATACTCATCCGGCCAGGGCAGCACCTGAACTTGAGGTGCCACGAAACGCCACGACGGGCGTGGACGTGGATGGCCAGTATTATTTCAATATGCTTTGTGCCGGCTGTCATGGACAGGATGGCAGTGGCAATGGACCGGGCTCGGACTGGCTGTCACCGAAACCCCGCAACCTGACCCAGCATGATTACACCCGGGATCGCCTCGAATCGGTGCTTTGGCAGGGAATAGACAATACGGCCATGCCTGCCTGGCGTGATCTGCCAGACGGGGTGCGCAGTGCCTTGATCGGCCAGGTCATGTCCTTCAAGGCTGCAGACCCGGAAGTTGTCGTTGATCAGCAGCAGCTGATTACAGGCGAAAATGTTTATCGGGAGAATTGCAGCCAGTGTCATGGGGACGATGGTAGCGGGGTGGGATTTGCTGCCGACATGCTGCCGGTGGCGCCTTCGGATTTTCGTCACCAGCGCCCCAGTGTCGGGGAAAGTGTCCGGGTATTGAACAACGGTATCGATGGTACATCCATGGCACCCTGGACAGATCGCCTGAGCGAAGACGAGATTCTGGCTGTTACCCATTACCTGCGGAATTTCTATGAGGGAGAACAATGATTAGTAATGCCATTGTCATCAGTGCCCTCGTGCTGGCTGGTGGATATTGTCTGCTCTGGTTGCTGCGCAAGGATTTCCGGCAACAGGTGGAGCAGCCAAAATACCGCTTTTTACAGCAGGTAAACCAGTTTGATGGCCGCCATGAAGAGAGCGGCGTGAAAGAGGACAAGGTCAATGGACAACCCTAAATCAGGTGCCGGTTTCTGGCTGACGCTGGGTGCAACACTTGTTGTGGGCCTGCTGGTCGTGTTTGTGGTGCTGAAGCATCAGCCAACAGAAGAGGAAACGGCGCTGATGGCGCCAGCGGCTACCCCTGAATATGGGCAGCGCCTGCTTCGGGAGACAACCCGTTACCTGGGCATGGATCAACCGGATCCGGCCATGCGTTACAGTGGCAACAGTCTGGATTGCGCGTCCTGCCATCTAGAGTCAGGCACCAGTCCCGGGACCCTGTCCCTGTTGGAAACGGCCAAACGCTATCCCCGTTTTTCCGGCCGGGATGGTGGGGACAGGGATTTGCGGGATCGCATCAATGGCTGCATGCAGAGAAGTATGAATGGCCGCCCCCTGGACCGGGACAGCATCGAGATGATCGCCATGGAGTCCTACATCCTTGGCCTTAACCAGCAGTTTGAGGCCATGGACGCCAGCAAAACAGCCGCTGATGAACCTGCCGCATTCCGTGAACCGGACAGACAGGCAAACCTGGACGCCGGGCGTGTGGTCTACGAGGATAAATGCCGGATTTGCCATGGTTATAGCGGCGAAGGCCTGAAGGAATCCTCCGATCCCCGGGATGGCTACCTTTTCCCGCCGTTATGGGGACCGGAGAGCTACAACAATGGCGCGGGTATGAATCGGGTGCTGACAGCAGCGCGGTTCATCAAGGCCAGAATGCCACTGGGAGAGCCGGACCTGACAGATGATGAAGCCTACGATGTGTCAGCCTATATCAATTCCAAACCCCGGCCGGTGAAGAATGAACTGGAGCGGGATTATCCGGAACTGTTCCGCAAGCCTGTGGACAGTCCTTATCCACCTTATGCCGATCCTTTCCCCCAGGAGCAGCATCAGTTCGGGCCGTTTTCCCCGATCCGGGATTTTTATGCTGAGCAGAATAATGGCTAGTCGACGGATTCCGTCATAACAGGTTTACCGGTACTATCCAGCAATACTGTACGACACAGACAAATACAAAAAAGGAAATCACGATGACCAAGCCCATTTTGAAGATATTCGCCCTGATGACAATTCTGTTCATGGTGGCCTGTGCCAGTACACCTGAGCCGGTCTGGATCGATGTCAGGACCGTTGAGGAATACAACGATGACCATATCGACGGAGATATGAATATTCCCCTGGCCACCATCAATGCTGATGATTTTGCCTCCCGGTTTGGCAAGGATGCAGAGATTAACCTGTACTGCCGCAGTGGTAATCGCGCTGGTCAGGCCAAGGCCATTCTGGAAGCTGCCGGTTTCACCAATGTGAACAACCTTGGCGGGATCGGGGATGTGCGGGCCATGCGCAGCCCTGTGCAATAATAAGCTCAAGGATGTCTCTGATAACGGCAGGGAGCCATATCCCTGCCGTCAGTTCACCAACCAGAGCGTATAGGCGGTATATACAAGCAACAGTATCCCACCTTCCAGTCGGGCAAAGTGCCTGCCTGTGACCAGAAAAACCGCCATCAACGCTGTCAGCAGAACCATAACGCCAGTGTCAACCAGGCCCACGCCAGTGGCGTTCAGGGGCTTGTAAATTGCCGTGATCCCGAGAATGGCAAGTATGTTGAACAGGTTGCTCCCAATCACATTGCCAATGGCCATGTCCCCATAGCCCCGAAGTGCGGCAATCAGGGATGTGGTCAGTTCCGGCAGACTGGTGCCAACGGCAACAATCGTCAAACCGATGATCGCCTGGCTGACCCCGATCATGGTGGCGATTTCGACACAGGCATCCACCAGTATCTTTCCACCAAAGACCAGCAGGACAAGGCCGGCAACAATGGATCCAACCTGGAGCCAGGGTACCGTGGTCGCAGCAGGCGTTGCAGCATCGAATTCGGCTACAACGCCGGCTTTTTCACTTCGGGCATCCCAGAATGTCAGGGCAATGTAAGCCAGCAGCAGGACGCAAAAGATGATGCCTTCCGGACGAGAAATCTGTCGGTTAACCAGGAAAAAACTTAACAGGCAGGTAATGAGCAAAACCGGCGGCAGGTAATACCGGATGATTTTTGATTCGACCTTCATCGGTTTTATCAGGGCAGAAATGCCCAGGATCAGCCCGATATTGGCAATGTTTGACCCGACGACATTGCCGATGGAAATGTCGGTGGCATTTCGGGATGCAGCACTCAGGGAAACGGCAAACTCCGGGGCGCTTGTGCCAAAGGCGACTATGGTCAGTCCTATAACCAGAGGGGACATGCCGAAACGCGCAGCCAGGGAAGCAGATCCTTTTACCAGGATGTCACCCCCATAAAAGAGTGCAACAAAGCCGGCAACGAACTGCAGAACGGGAATTAACATGTCATTTGCCTGCAAGGACCTGTTTTCAGAAAGGCGGAAACTATATTAACAGGGAGCGGGGTTGTTAGATAACACCAAGGTTAAAGGCAAGGGTAGTCAATCAGCGTCTGTAAAACAGTGCAAAACGGCAGGTTACCGATTAACCGCTATCCCCTTGATGGTTGGGGCCACGACTGGAGGACTGCCGGGTGCCATCAGTCGGTCAATCTGTTCCAGTCTGAAGCCGGCATCCTGCAGGGACTTTTCCGTATCCCGGGTCAAGTGGCAGTTGCCGCACATATAGCACCACACCGGCTGAAAAAACTTCTGCCATTTCACCAGTCCCGGATTGTCCCGGGCGATCACGTGTTCCATGAAAATCAGAGTCCCGCCAGGTTTTAGCACACGGCGGATTTCCTGGAACGTGTTTACCGGAGAGGGTACAGAGCACAGCACCAGCGTGGTGACGACCACATCGAAAGTGTCATCGGGAAAATCCAGGGCGTCGGCAGAACAGGGATAGACGCTGATGCGCTCATCGGTTCGTGTGCCCAGCTTTTCCTGTAATAGTCTGAGCATGTGAGGGTCGGGTTCGGTCAGGACCAGTTCTTCAGCAGTATCCGGGTAGTGGGGAATATTGACACCGGTGCCGCTGCCAATTTCCAGCACCCTGCCGGATGCGTCTGCCAGCAGTTCCTGGCGCCACTGGCCGAAACAGGTTGCTTCGGCTTTCTTCATTGTGGCGTCGTAGAACCGGGCCATGAACCATGATCTGATCGACATAATGCCAAACTTAACGGTTTTTGCCCCGGGAATCATCCCCTGGCTGTTTTTACTGTCTTGGTATATCGGTATATCATCGAAGCATCCGGGTTAAGTAACCGGCTTTCAGAATGAATGGTTTACCGGGAGCTCCCGGTAGCAGGATTAATATCCATTGAGGACGCTCCCATGAGTACATCCACCATAGTTGTTTTAGTCATCATCGCCGTGGCGATTTTCTGGGTCATCGGTATTTACAACCGTCTGGTCGCCCTGAAGAACCGCTATCAGAATGCCTTTGCGCAGATCGAGGTGCAACTCAAGCGTCGTTATGACCTGATCCCGAATCTGGTGGAAACCGCAAAAGCCTATATCCAGCATGAACGTGAGACCCTTGAGGCGGTCATCGCTGCCCGTAATCAGGCCTTGTCCGGTCTTGAGAAAGCCTCGGCATCCCCGGGAGATCCTCAGGCCATGCTGGGCCTGGGACAGGCCGAAGGCATGCTGGGCAGCGCCCTGGGACGTCTGAATGTGGTGGTTGAGGCCTATCCTGATCTCAAGGCCAATCAGAACATGATGCAGTTGTCGGAAGAATTGACCAGTACCGAAAACAAGGTGGCTTTCTCCCGGCAGGCCTTCAATGATGCTGTGACCGAATACAACACCTACAAGCAGTCTTTCCCACCTGTGGTGGTTGCCGGTATGTTTGGCCATGGCCCGGATGCAGGACTGCTGGAATTTGCTGACAGTGCTGCTATCCAGGATGCGCCCAAGGTCAGTTTCTAGACATTCAACCTGATTCCGGACAGCAGTCGTGAATTTTTTCACTCACCAGGACCAGGCTCGGAAAAATACCCGCAAGCTGGTGGTCCTGTTCCTGTGTGCCATTGTCACGCTCATCCTGATCACGTCATTTTTGGTCATCGGCATCCTGTTTTATGCCGACAGCAGCGGTGACATGGGGCTGAACCGGGAGTTCCTCAGTTCCAAAATTTTTATCCAGGTCAGTATCGGTGTTATTGCGGTTGTGGGCATTGGCACACTTTATCGACTGGCCCAGCTCAGCGGTGGTGGCAAGGTCGTGGCAGAGTCCATGGGAGGACGTCTGCTCAATACCGGCACAAGGGATGCTGATGAACGCAAGATTCTCAACGTGGTCGAGGAAATGGCCATTGCCTCGGGGACACCGGTGCCGCCGGTGTACCTGATGGAGGATGAGTCCATCAATGCCTTTGCTGCAGGTTATAAAGCGACAGATGCGGTAATTGGTGTAACACGCGGCTGTATCCGGGAACTCAGCCGTGATGAACTGCAGGGCGTGATCGCCCATGAATTCAGCCATATTTTCAACGGTGACATGCGCTTGAACATCCGCCTGATGGGCATTTTGTACGGCATCATGGTGATTGGCCTGGTGGGTTACCACATCCTGCGTGGCGGCCGTTACAGTGCCGTGCGCTCACGGGGGAAAGGAGGTGGTGGCGGCATCGTCTTTCTGGGGCTCGGGCTGCTGGTGATTGGTTATGGCGGGACCTTTTTCGGCAACCTGATCAAGGCGGCGGTCAGTCGGCAACGGGAATTTCTGGCGGATGCCTCGGCAGTACAGTACACCCGTAATCCCGATGGCATCGGTGGCGCGCTGAAAAAAATCGGAGGTTATGGAGCCGGCACAGTCATTGGTTCAAACGATGCCTCTGAAATCAGCCACATGCTGTTTTGCAGCGGCATAAAATCAGGTCTTTCTGGGTTGTTCGCCACTCATCCGCCGCTTGATGAGCGTATCCGCCGTATTGACCCTGACTGGCACGGACAGAGCCGCAGGAAGTCGTCGGCCCCCCGTTCAGGTCAGGCTGCCGCAGGTGTGAGCAACCTGAGTGACACGGGCAGTGTTCTTGATGCCGTTGGCAGTCCCGGAGAGGCGCATATCAGACAGGCTGCTGCCACCCTTGAAGCGATGCCTGCCAAATTGCGCGAGGAAGCCCACCACAGTATGAGCGCCTGTCTGATGATGCATGGCCTGTTGCTGGCCCTGGCAGAAGACACCAGCCGGGAAAAACAGCTTGGGCTGCTGGAGGCGCAACTGGATGAAAAGGATTTTCGAGCCCTGCAACCCATCATGGCGGAAATCGGGAGCACGCCTCGGGACAAGTATCTTGTGCTTGTGGATCTCGCCCTGCCAAGCTTGAAGCAGTTGTCCAGAATCCAGCTACACCAGTTCCTGTCCACGCTGCATAAACAGATCCTGGTGGACCAGGATTTGTCACTGTTTGAATGGTGCCTGTTCAAAATTCTGCGCTACAGCCTGGATGAAAAACCCGGCCGACGGCAGAGGGCCTTGCCGATCAGCTCGCTGGTTAATGAGTGCACCAATATTCTGACGATCCTGGCTATCGCTGGAAATCCGGATGAGGGTTCAGCAAGGGACGCATTCAACCGCGCAAGAAATGTCCTGGATCTGGGACCGATCGCATTTCGGGAATCCCTGGGCGTGGATACCGGGGCACTGGAACAGGCCTTCGATCAACTCAATGTGCTGCAACCACTGCACAAACCCAGGCTGCTCAAGGCCATGGTCACCTGCATCAATGCTGACGGCCATGTCAGTCCGGAAGAAGGGGAACTGCTGCGGGCGGCAGGTACTTTGCTGGATTGCCCGATCCCGCCGCTGCTGCCTGGACAGCGTTTTATCTAGCATTTACTCCAGGGAGTTTTCATGGGCCCGTGAGAAAAACTCAAGGGCTTCAGGTGAAGGCTTCATCTCGGTTTCCATGTGGATCTCATCTCCCAGGATCATCACGTTACCGCTCTCATTTCCGGTGAATCCCTCCCATCGGGGTAAACCTTCTCCACCTGCGCGGCTGCTGCGGGCAAAACTCACCCAGTAGGTGGCCATGGCATCAGCGAGGTCACGATCGGCCTGGGTCCATTCGGGATGCTGGTCCCACTGGTTGAAGACATAGGCCAGTTCCGCCACATGGGTGGCCCCGCGCTGTGGGGCTCCTGGTGGTACCCGGGTAAAGTAATACACATAGGATTCAAAACCCCAGTCGGCCTGCAGGCCAGCCAGGTGGCGGGGCAGCCAGGCCATTTCATCGTTATAGGCCTGGCGGGCTGCCGTAACAGACTCCGCGTCATTGCGTGCGGGATAAAGATCATGAAACTCATCCGCCAGATCGCCATATACCTCATCAATGTATTCCCGGTGAGCGCCCAGGTCTTCCTGGCCAATGCCGAAAAAATTGGCTTCATCCCGGTTGCTGCCGGCAAGCAGATAAACCGGATGCTGCTCACCATTGGCAAATACTTCACTGATCTGTTTCGGCATGAACCAGCCATCCACATTGACGGCACCGCCTGTCGGGAAGTTTTCAAAGATTTCCTGGCTGGGAACCTGGCGCAGATCGCTAATGGATGCCGCCCCATAGGCCTGCATCTGCTCAAGTCCCGCAGCTTCTGCCTGGGCGAGCGTTGGCTGGGCCATGGTGGTGAAACCCAAAGCTGGATTTTCAGCACGGCTTTGCAGGATGGCGCGATGGATCAAACCGCGACTCAGCGGTGAGGCCAGCAGGCTGCTGACGGCCATCGCCCCGGCGGATTCGCCGAAGGTGGTGACGTTGGTGGGATCGCCGCCAAAAGCGGATATATTTTCATAGACCCATTCCAGGGCCTGGATGGCATCCAGCATGGCGTAATTGCCGGAACTGTTATTGGGGGATTCAGCGGTCAGTTCCGGATGGGCATAGAAACCAAAGGTGCCCAGGCGGTAATTGATGGTCACCACCACGGCGCCTTTTTCGGCCAGATGCTGGGCATCATACTGGGGGCCGTTTCCGGAACCAACAAAGAAACCACCGCCATGTATCCAGACCATAACCGGATACAGTTCATCCTGGGATTTGGCCGGGGTCCAGACGTTCAGATACAGGCAGTCTTCACTGGTCAGTGGCTGGTCCGCACCGACAGCAAAACCGGCCTGGATACAGCGGGGACCAAAGGTCTTGGCTGATCTGACACCAGACCAGCTGGCCGGTGATTGTGGTGCGCGCCAGCGATTGTCACCAATCGGTGGTGCAGCATAGGGAATACCGCGATAAACCATGACATCGGCATTGCTGGCCGATTCGCCTTCGATCAGGCCGTCATTGATCAGCAACGGGGAGGGCAGCTCGGCCAGGGTATGGCTGGTGAGTGTTGCCAGCAGACAAAATAATCCGAATCGTTTCATGCGCTTCCCTCCAGGACCCGGCCTGAAAAACCGGGTGACTGTCCCAATATGGCTGAATGTAAAGTGATGCAGTTTACATCGGACTTCATGACAGGGGAAAGTCGTGGCGGCAGTGGAGGAACCGACGGAAAAAGGAGAATCAGGAGTCCTTGAAGATACCGGTATCGACTCCGTCAATACTGGTCATGTTTTTATCTTCCCAGTATTGCCTGATGCCATCCTTGTCCATCTCCCCGACTTTTACATCCAGTGTATCCCGGTGTTGTTTGAAGTCCATGAAGGGGACGGCAAAACCACAGGAGGTTTGTACAAGGTCGATGTCCATCACGTAGAACTGGCGTGTGCCGGGATTGTCGGGAAACAGGTCTACATATTGCTGCCAGTCACTATTCCTGGGATGTACTGCCCGGGCGTGGCCATACAGGCGCAGAATAAGTGGTTTCTTCTCGAAGGAACAAAACATCAGGGTCATGCGGTTGTTCGACTTCAGGTGTGCAGCCGTTTCATTGCCGCTGCCAGTGTAATTCTGCCAGACAACACAGTTGGGGTTGATGACTCTCAGGCTGTCACCGCCTTTCGGAGAAACATTGACCCGGCCATCAGTCATTGCCGTGCCGCAAAAGTAAATGTGCTGTTTGGCAATGAAGGCAGCGAGTGAATCACTCAGGGCAGGAAATTGTTGTGCCATGGAAGCTCCCGGTTAGCAATCAGAATTGGTTCCAGGACAGGGTTGGTTTTTACCGTAAAAAAGTTGAGCAGCTCAACCGGCCTGGGACAGCATGAAAATAACACAATACAGGATTTTGAAAGCCAGGTGACCACACTGGTCCTGGTGCAGGGATATCCATTTTTCGCACTTGCAGAAATCGATCACCCAGTGGGAAATCGCCTCCAGTACGGCAAACAGATAGTTGCCGGTAATCAGGATCACTATGCCCGAGTGAGTAAGGGCATGGGCGGTGAGCCAGTAATACCACTGGGGGAAATCCTCGCCATATTGTTCCTTGAGTTTGCTGTGCCGGCTTTTTGCCAAACTCATGGGGCCCAGCTGCAGCACATAATCGCCTACGCAGTGACCAATGATGAGGTTAAAAAACAGTATCAGAACGTCCATTCATACATCTGGTGCGATCGCATCCTGCAATCAATTTCATAAATATCAGCTTGTTACGCGAATGATATGTGGCATTTTGTTCCAATACAAAGGAATTTCCCCAGGTCAGGAATTTTTCATATGTTCAGGATCAATTCATTTACCCCCTGATAAGGTAGCTCCAACATCAAAAGAAGGAGTTGGCATCATGAAAAAGCCACAAGTAATCGTTCTTTCATCCCTGCTACTTGCCGGTACTGCCTTTAGTCAGGCACAGGCACAATCGACATATCACGATGCACAGGTCCTGCGCTCCACACCGATTTACCGGGTTATAGAAACCCCTGTTCCCACCCGTCAATGCTGGGAGGAAGAGGTTGTTCGGTCCAGTAGTCGTCACCATTACCGCTCCCAAACTCCGGGTCTCCTGGGAGCGGTAATTGGTGGCGCAATTGGTAATTCCCTGGGGCACCACAAGAGCAGTCAGCGTGTGGGGGCTGTCGTAGGTGCCGTGTTGGGCAGTTCCATTGCCAGGGATATCTCGGAAAGCAACCGTTATCCTGATACCCGCCTGGACACTGTTGAGCGTTGCGAAACCGTGACCCACTATGAGCAGGAAGAGAAATTAGTTGGATACGATGTTGTGTATCGCTACAATGGCGATGAGTACGAAGTAAGGATGCCTGATGACCCCGGTGCCTCTGTGAGGGTTCGCGTTAACGTTGAACCAGTCATATAACTGCATGGATTTGCTGGTAAAAATCGATGCACGTGGTCCGGGATATGTTGAGACCTGACAGTGATGCTGACCGTGAAAATTCGATTTATCAGCTTGAGTCTTGCGCTGACCCTGCCGCTGGTTTTTTCAGCGGCAAAGGCTGCTGAGAATGGCGGCATCCTTGACCGGCAGGACACTCGCAGTACCCAGCGCTCTGTTCTGCAGGAAAATGGCGTCAATAATCTCACCTCTACCCAGCAGCCCCGCATCAGCCGCCGCCAGGCCTCCAGCATCGCCAGCGACAGTTATGAAGGCAGGGTGCTCAGTATCCGCATGGACAACAATAACTGGCGAGTGCGCATGGATCGCGAAGGCACCGTGTTCAATGTGTTCGTTAATGCCTCTTCCGGACGGGTCAGCTCATCAGCTGACTGATCCACACTCGGTACTTATCAAGTTACCCGTATCATGCGTCTGTTAATTGTCGAAGATGAAGATCTCCTCCGAGCCCAGCTGTTCAAGGCGCTTAGCGACGCCGGTTATGTGGTGGACAGCTGCGGTGATGGCGACACCGGTTTGTTCCAGGCCCGGGAATATGACTATGATGCGGCCATCATTGATCTTGGCCTGCCAAAGATGAATGGCATTGACCTGATCAAGGCCATACGTGAAGACGGCAAGAATTTTCCCATTCTCATCCTGACTGCCAGGGATAACTGGACTGACAAGGTCGAAGGTCTGGATTCCGGTGCTGACGATTACGTGGTCAAACCTTTTCAGATCGAGGAAATCAAGGCCAGGCTTAACGCACTGCTCAGGCGTGCAGCCGGTTTTGCCAAGCCCACACTGGACTTTGCCTCATTGTCACTGGATACCACAGCCAAGCGGCTGACAGTTGGTGGCGCCTATGTGGAACTGACTGCTTATGAGTACAAGGTGCTGGAATACCTGATGCTGCATCCGGGCAAGGTGGTGTCCAAAACCGAGCTCACTGAACACCTCTATGACCAGGACTATGATCGTGACAGCAATGTTCTGGAAGTCTTTATTCGCCGCCTGCGTCAGAAACTGGACCCGTCAGAAACCCTGAAGCCAATAGACACCATTCGTGGTCAGGGTTATCGCTTCAATGTCCCAGCCAATCACAGCTGAACACCGCTTTTCCCTGCAAACCCGCCTGGTACTGGCGTTCGGCATCCTGCTGATTCTGTTTCTTGGCCTGGCTGGCCTGGTTCTCGACAGGGCTTTCAAGCAAAGTGTGGCGGCAGCTGTGGAGGAGCGTCTCCAGTTGCAGATCAACGCCCTGGTTGGAGTAGCGGAGCCCGACGAGGATGGTTTTTTTCTCACTGACCTGGAAGAAGCCCGGTTTTCGCAGATTGATTCAGGCCTGTACGGATTCATCCTGGATATGGAGGGACTCGTGGTCTGGCGCAGTCCTTCCGCCCTTAACATGAACCTGGAGCAGGCGGCTTTTCTTGCGCACGAGGTTGCACCCGGCCAGACCGTATTTGGTTCCATGGAAACGGAGAACCAGGGACGCTTGTCTTACGCCAGTTACGGGACTTTCTGGTCGTCCATTGATCGTGAATATACCTTTGTCGTGCTGGAATCCGTGGACCCCACTACAGCTGAAATTCGCCAGTTCCAGTCCAGCCTTTATCTCTGGTTTGGCGGCTTGGCGGTTTTTCTATCCATCGCCCAGATACTACTTCTGCGTTGGGGATTGAAACCGCTTGAGCAATTGGCTGCGGAAGTATCGAGTATCGAAGCCGGAGAGAAGGATCAGGTCGAACACCATTATCCGCCTGAGTTGCAGGCGGTCCGGCATAACCTGAATCTGCTCATTAAAAGTGAACGGGAACGCCAGACTCGTTATCGCACCACACTTGGTGATCTGGCCCATAGCCTGAAAACGCCGCTGGCCGTCATCGCCGGCATCGTGCATCAGGCCAGGCAGCATACCAGGGAGGATGATGCTGCACGGCCGGCAAGGCTTGATGAGCTGCAGGAACAGATGGAGCGTATGAACCAGATAGTTTCATACCAGTTGAAGCGGGCATCACGTTCCTCCGGTTCCCAGCACCTGGGCGTGCCGGTCAAGGTGGCGCCGGTGTTTGAGAAAATCATCCAGGCTCTGGAAAAGGTATACATGGACAAAGCCGTCTCCCTGGAGACGCACTTCGATAGCCAGGCCGTTTTTCATGGTGAGGAAAGTGACCTTATGGAACTGGCAGGCAACCTGCTGGATAACGCCTTCAAATACTGTTACGGACAGATCAGGATCAGCATTGCACAACAGGAGAAATCCCTGCGAATTGATATTGAGGATGATGGACGAGGTATTGCTGAAAGGGACAGGGATTTCGTACTCAAGCGTGGAGCGCGCGCTGATACCCTGAAAAGCGGACAGGGCATAGGCCTTGCCGTGGCAGTGGACATCATCAGCAGCTACAACGGGGAAATTGATGTTGGCCGCAGCGACCTGGGCGGTGCCAGAATCCGGGTCTCATTCTGAAAGATGGGGCACAGACCTGTACCCATGCAAACATCATTACTGTTTCGTTTCTTAATATAAAAACAGGGGTCTGACCCCTATTTTTTGCCCCAATTTTTTAGTTAGGGGAGCCAGAGTATGCTGAGCAAGATCCCCCGATTTTTACTCAAGGAGATAACAGTGTAATACCTGCTCCTGTACATACTCTGACTCCGTAACGGGTAGCTGCTTCTGGCTAGAACTGGCAGCTGGCATCCGGCAGCTGGATACGGGTTTCGTTACCGTAGCCATCAACCTGTCTTTCATAGCAATTGCCATGAATATCGCGAAGCAGGCTGACACCGGGTTTTTGGATAGTATGAGTACTGATTACCCGCCGTGAGACTGGCGCCGAATCGTTCACATACACCACGGATGGCTGTTTGACGACCACCGTTGTGGTGTTACGGTATGGGGAATACCAGTTGTTGTAGCCACTGTTGTAAGCTCCATAGCCTGTGCGGCCATACAGGCCAGTGCCGTACCACAGGCTGGAGCCATAGGTGGATCCGTAATAACCGGAGCCCAGATTTAAACTCAGTGAAAAGTTGTCGTGGTTGTTGTGACCGCGCCTCCAGGAATGGCGTCTGTCATTGCGGAAATGTCCGAAACGATTGCCATGGTTCCTGTTGTAGCCATGACTGTAGCCACGACTGTAGCCACGACGGTCAGAGTCGTGCCTGTTCCAGCTGTTGTCATGACCATTGTGATGGCTGACATCCCTGCCGGAGTGCCCGCCCTTGCGCTTGTAATCATTATCGGCCAGGGCTGCACTGCTGGTACCCAGGGCCAGAGTGACCAGCAGGGTGCCCAGCAGCGGTGATGTTCTGAAATCTCGTAACAGCTTCATGGTGTTCTCCTGTTATCGATACTGACAATTGCAGTCTATGAACAGGTTGCTGAATCCATGCTGAACATTCGGAAGTGAAATTTCCCTAGTACGTGTAGCGCAGCCCCACTTCCAGTGAACGGCCCGCTTCCGGTGCATAACCCCGTAAATAGGATGTAGACAGGCGGATATCGTCATTGCCCAGATTATGGAGCCTGGAGAACAACAGCAGTTCACCGGCATCCAGCTGGAGCGTGTACTCCAGGCCTGCATCCCACCGCGTGTAACTGTCCGTGGCTAACTCAAAGTTGCCCGGTTCTTCCTGTGCACTGGCATGGACGACAGATAGGTAGGTTGTCCACTGGTTACCGGTATAGGTCAGTTGTGATCCCAACCGTTTGGGCGGCATTCTGGGGACGGCGCCATGATCAGCCAGCCGCCCGCGGATGGTGTCTCCGAAAATCCGCAGTGAGGTAAAGTCCCCAAGCAGGAACGTGATATCTGCCTCCAGGCCGGTAAAGCGGGCATCGAGCTGCCGGTACTCCCTCACGGGCAATCCATGCACATCACTGCCGGAATTGACCTGGGCAATATAGTCGCTGAAATCGTTATGGAACAACGTAATGGAAGCGCTGTAATTTTCCTGTTCAAGGGAGAGGGTCAGGTCCAGGTTATTGGAGCTTTCCTTCCGGAAGTTCGTTGAACCAAGTTCGCAGGCCCCTGTGGCATTGTGAATAACACAGTCTTCCAGGTCGAGAAGCCCGTGGTTGGAATACAGTTCCTCAACCGATGGCGCCCGTTGGGCATGGGAGTAAATCAGTCCCAGGGAGGCAGACGGTGTGATATCCAGCAACACAGACCCCGAATAACTGAAGGTCGTGAAATCACGGGAGGGCGCGGATCCAGTTTCGGGAGAATAATCATCGGCATTCACGCGGGCACCAAGCTCCAGTGTAAAGGCCTGGCCATGGAAATCCTCGATAAGGAACATGCCCTGTGATTTTATATCGGTGACCGGAATAAAACTTTCCTCGCCCACAGCGGCAAATTCCTCGCTACTGGCCTGAACACCCAGAACCCCATGCCAGCCCTGCATTTCCGACAGGCCAAGTTGCAGGCGTTGCTGCCAGGCATCATTGCTGAATTGTGTGCCTGTTGCGCTCCCTTCCATTTCGGCATGCTGGTAGTCGGTCAGTGCAAAGCGGTAATCCACATGCTCGAGCCAGGCGGTGGGACGGCGCCATTCACCGGTGATGTCGACACGAGTCCGCGCAAGGTCAATAAACACCGGGATTTCATCTTCATGGATGTCGTTTAGAGGATCATCTTCATGTTCTTTATGCTCTTCATGTTCCTCATGGCCATGCGCACCTGATGGAAGTCCATAAAAGTTGTCCAGTTCGCTGATGGCTATACCAAAAAATCCTTTGTCGAAAATGTAGGATGTACCAATCGTATAAGCCTGGGTCTTCCCTCCGGTATTTCCGATATAGCCGAAAGTATTGTCAGAGTCTTCCTCCAGGTACAGGTTGTCGATGGCAAAGCCGGGTATATCCAGGTTGTTCCACTCCCGGCGCATGCCATCCACATGCCAGGTGAATTTGCCGGTGTCGAATTCCAGTCTTCCGATATGGGCATCCTGGTCCGAGGCATTATCATGACGCGCCTCAACACTGAAAAATGGCTCGCCGGCCTGGGTGCGGGGTATCCGATTGTCGATGACATTGATCACCCCACCGATGGCGCCGCCGCCATACAGGAGAGTCGATGGCCCGCGCAGGACTTCTATGGCATCAGCCAGCAGAGGTTCAACCGTGACGGAATGGTCGGCAGAATTTCCGGAGGCATCAGCATTGGCGACACCATTGCTGAGGTTCATGACCCGTCGGCCGCCCTGGCCGCGAATGATGGTCTGTCCCACGGCAGGACCGAAGGACGCGTTGCTGATGCCGGGCTGGTTGGCCAGGGTTTCGCCGATGGTGGCGCGTGATGCCCGGTGCAGTTCTTCTCCGGCGAGTACCGTAACGGGGAGTGCGGTTTCAGAGCGTACCGCATGCATGGCGGTAGTGACCAGTTCGTAGTCGGCATCCTGCGCCAGCACAGGCAAGCCGGCAAACAGCAGGGGCAGGGATAATAATTTTTTCATTGAGTATTTATTCCTAAACGATTTTCTCTGGACCATGGCAATGGCAGAGAAGCTAATAGGCTTGTCAGTAGTATCGGTCAGGCGTAAAGGGGCGGTGCGCGGCTGTTAAAGGCGGTGATGCCGGACGCTGGAATCCGGAGACTATAGCTGTCTTCAGGCGGGAGGTGGGCTATGTACGCCGGGGCAACGGGCATGCTTTCCGGCAAGCTGTGACTGTTATTGTCGTAATGACACAGCAGACAGTCAGCAACCTGGTCAAGGTGATCGTGAAGCGGAGACGCCTGTACCACCTGTATACCGGTCAGGGCCAGGATAACAAGCAGAGTTGATATGGTCCGTTGCAATCGCTTCATGTCGAGGATCAGGTCAGCGGTGATGGAGGTTGCTGTGGGGCATTATAGAATTACACGTCCCGGATCACCAGCAGACCCGGCATCAGGGAATGATCTTTCCTGGAAATTGACTTACCTGTCATCCAGGAGGCTTTGGATCCTGTCTGTGAAGGCCTGTTCCGAGATATTCGCCAGCTCAATGATTTTCTGCTGGCTACTGGTCCCGCTGGTGATGGTGATATCCCTGGCTGGAATGCCCAGGACTTTGCCAAGGTATTTGGCGACGGCCTTGTTGGCCTTGCCTTTTTCCGGTGGGGCAGTGACTTTGACTTTCAGAATGCTGCAGTCATTGTCCAGCCATTCCATACCCTCACGACTGGAACCAGGTACAACCTTCAGGCGCAGTTTCACAACAGACCATCCAGGATGCCGGCCTTGCTTTTCGGAATAAGCAGCAGGTTTTTGTAAAGCCTGGCCGGATTGAATGTGTACAGCGCTGCTTTTTTGGGTTTGAACAGACGGGTCAGTTTGCGCCGGATAAACGGGAAGCTGTGATGGGCCCAGTAGCCACGGTCATAATTGCTGCCCAGAACATGTATGTCATATTCCCGCATCAGGAACTGCATTTCCTCTGAGCCGCTCAGACGTTCGATGGTCAGCGGATCGTTCCACTCCATGGTGATAATGGGTTTATGCTGGCGCAGGGTGTTGTTCAGTCCCCGCAGGACAAAGGCTTCGTGGGCTTCCACGTCGAGCTTGATGAAATCAACTTTTTTGACCAGTGCCTTTTCCAGAGCCTGATCGCCAATACGTTTTTTAACCACCACGCTTTCCACTTTATTATCCCGCTTGTCGAAACTGGATGCGCCGACATTGCCATCCCTGACCATGTATATGGTGGTTTCATCGTCACGGGTATCAGACAGGGCAAAGGGAAAGGTGTTGACGTTGGCTATGTGATTGGCCTGTATGTTGTTCAGGAGCAGGGCATAGGCCGCAGGCAGAGGTTCAAAGGCCAATACCTGGCTGGCTACCTTGGAAAAGGCCAGCGTGTGGTTGCCGATGTTGGCACCAACGTCCATGACTACCGGGTTGTTGATTTTTTTCAACAGGGCCATCAGTAGCTGGAGGTTTTCCTTTTCGTACAGGCCGAAACGGGCAATCTTGTCGCCAACGTGGTCGTTGGTGAAAACCGTAATGTTATGGCCTAGTGAGGTGCGCAGGGTTCTGGTCTGGTCAGACATGGCATGTCCTCAGGTCAGGCAGGCCGGATCAAAAGCGTACTCTCCCTGTAGCCAGCCGAACAGTTCCTGGACCATGGGGTGATCCTCGAACGGGCGGTACTTTTCCATCAGTTCTGCCCTGGTGCTTTCATCCAGTTTTTCCAGCCCCTTTTCCTGGAAGGCCGCGCTGTCCTCCTGCAGCAGGGGGGCCAGTTTTGGCGGACATAAAACGGCGCAGGCCTCCTCCAGCATGTTGTTACTCTCCAGTCCCTGGTATATCCGGGACAGGGTATACAGGGGCAGTTTGGACAGGTAGGCCTGATTCATGGGATTGGCCATATGGCCCTGGGCCAGGGATTTGAGGCCTTCATCCCGGTTTTCAAAAGGGTTCAGGTGGAGGTACCCGCAAAGGCGCTTGCTGTCATTGACCGGGTAGTTGTCCCACAGCAGCGGCTTGCGTTTGAAGCGGTCGGAAATCTCCAGCAGGTGATCATCCGGGAAGGATTCTGAAAAGACCCTCGGACCAGTCCAGAAAATATCGATGCGCGAATCCAGCTGAGAGCCCAGTTCCTCCAGATAATTATCGGGCATGGCGCCAAAAAATTGGGTCAGCGCGGGATCATAGGAGTAGTAGGTTGGGCAGAACATGAACTGGCGGGCAGAACTGGTTCGGGTGACATAGTCCATGATGTGTAGTTGCAGTGTGGCAAGGTCTGCCATGGCGCCCTGCATGTCATCGAACAGTATGCACAGCGTATCGGGATTGATGCTGTTGATCTCATCAATTTTACGTTCCAGGGCGGCCTTGCCTTCACTGGAAAATTCCCGGTAAAGCTCGAAGGGACTCAGGCCAATGCCAAACTCCACACCTGCCGAACGGTAATAATCGGAAAGCCCCCTCAGCGCCTCATGGTGATCGCGCGGACAGGGCGTCGTCCAGTGTTTGCGGAAGTAGACGTCATTTTTCGGGGCGTACAGGTAGGTGGTAAAGCCGTTGCCACTGAGAAAGCGTGCATAATGCCGCCGGGCTTCCCAGGACCAGGTTTTACCGAAGAATCCTTCGACTACCCCCAGCCTGAATGTCTTCACTTCTTTCATCGAGGCAAGTTACCTGAAGTCAGTGGCGACAGCATCAGTGTCCGTTGCCACTGGACCATTCATCAAACCCGTTTGGCCATGCAGTCCTTGACCCTGGCCAGTGCATCCTTGATGTTTTCTGTACTGCTGGCATAGGAGAAGCGGATATAGCCTTCCCCCAGATGGCCGAAGCTGGTGCCTGCAACAGTGGCGACACCCACTTCCTCGAGCAACAGTTCTTCCAACTGTTTTGATTTCATGCCTGTTCCGGTGATGTTCGGGAAAGCATAGAAAGCGCCCTTGGGCACGATGCAGGAAAAACCCGGTACATCATTGAGCAGTTCGGTGATCAGTTTGCGGCGTTCATCGAAAGTCTGGCGCATCACTTCCACGGCATCCTGCGGGCCCTGCAGGGCTTCGATACCGGCGATCTGCACGGGGGCAGAGGGGCAGGAGTTGCTGTTGATCTGAAGGCGCTCGGCGTGATCGATCAGGGATGATGGCCAGACACCATAGCCCAGGCGCCAGCCGGTCATGGAATAGGTTTTGCTCCAGCCATCCAGCAGAATGGTGCGATCACGAATGGATTCATATTCCATGAAGCTGACATGTTCCAGTCCATCGTAGAGCAGGCGGGCATAGATTTCGTCGGCCAGCAGAACCACGTTCGGGAATTTTTCCAGACCTTTCACGAAATAGTCGATGACATCCCGTTCCAGCACCCCGCCGGTCGGGTTGGCAGGCGTGTTGATGATGATCAGGCGGGTGTTGTCATTGATCTGGGCCAGCACACGGTCGGGATCAAAAGCAAAGCCGGTTTCTTCCAGCAGCTCGATCGGTACCGGTTTGGCACCGGAATAGTTGATCATGGATTCGTAAATCGGAAAGCCGGGATTCGGATACATGATTTCTGCACCGGGTTCACCGAACATCATGATGGCGAAGAACATGGTGGGTTTACCGCCTGGCACAATCATCACATTTTCGGGGTTGATGCTGACGCCACGGTACTTCTGGATATCGTTTGCAACCGCTTCCCTGAGCTGGGGCAGGCCCTTTGCCGGAGTGTAAAAATGAAAGCCGTCTTCCATGGCTTTCTTGCCGGCTTCGACAATGTTGTCCGGTGTTCTGAAGTCAGGGGCACCGATGCCCAGGTTGATAATGTCACGGCCGGCAGCCTCAAGCGCTTTGGCTTTGGCGAGAATCTTGAAAGCGGATTCGGTTCCCAGGCGGGACATACTTGCTGCTAGTTGCATAGTTTCCTCGTGGTCGATCATGGTTGGGTCCATGGGTGTCCATGGACAGCTTGTTTTTTCAGAGGGTTCTGGAAATCCTGGAACCTGCGTTTGCAGATTCCAGGTTGAATCCCCGGTCCGTCAGGAAGGGGCTATTATTCCACGATTGCGGAGTAGAGTCCTGCCCGAAGTTTCTGGAAATCATCCAGGCCGGGATTGGGAGACAGGGTTTGTGTCAGGTAAACCACCACCAGGTTTTCAACCGGGTCGACCCAGTAGGTGCTGTGATAAGCGCCGCCCCAGCCGTATTCACCGACAGAGCCCATGGTGCCGCGGGCGCCCACATCCTTGAGTACAGAGAAGCCCAGGCCAAAACCGGTGCCGGCCTGGAAGGGGATGCTGCGCAGGTGGTCACTGGTCATCAGCTCGATGGTTTTTGGTCCCAGAATACGCTTGCCGTTCAGGGTGCCGCCATTCAGGGTCATCTGCAGGAATTTGGCGTAGTCAGAGGCTGTGGAGAGCAGTCCGGCGCCACCGGAGAAGGTTTTGCCCGGGCCGTTCACATATTCACCCTGGGACTGCATGCTGCCGCCGTCAGGTGCTGGTTCAATGCCGTCATTGCCGTTACCCCGGTAAACGACGGTCAGACGGTTGGCTTTTTCCCGGGGCAGGAAGAACTGGGTATTGTTCATGCCTAAGGGTTCGAAAATTTCGTCTTTGAGGAATACATCGAGTGGTTTTCCGGAAGCCACTTCGATGACAGCCCCAAGGATGTCGATGTTGTATCCGTAGATCCACTGCTGTCCAGGTTGCGCCTGCTGGGGAAGCGCCGCCATTTTCCTCACCGTGGACTGGATGCCGTCAGTGCGACTAGCCAGATACCAGCCGGCAATACCGGCCTGTTCCCAGGCGCTGTTCACCAGGCTGCTGCCGCCAAAGCCGCCATAACCGATACCGGAGGTATGTGTAAGAAGATCACGCAGGTTAATGGGACGACTCAGGTCTTCAAGATCATACCCACCATTGTCATTGGGTACACCGACTTTGGCATTGGCCCATTCCGGAAAAAACTTGCTTAGCGGGTCGGCGATATTCAGGTCGCCGCGTTCATGGAGGATCATAATCCCGGTACTGACGATGGCCTTGGTCTGGGATGCGATACGGAAGATGCTGTCTTCCTGCATGACGATACCCGACTCGCGATTCTGCATGCCCTTGGCGGAACTGTAGACGATGCGGCCATCCTTCAGGATCAGGGTAACGCTGCCTGCAATTTGTCCCTTGTCTACATAGGACTGCAGTGTGGCATCCAGTGTATCAAGGCGATCACGATCGAAGCCGAGGCGTTCCGGACGCGTGCGTGAGAAATCCTGTGCCTGCAGTGCCGTTGCACTGACAAGCAGCAGAGACAGGATAAAAGCCCTGTGGGCCAGATGTAACAGTTTCATGATATTCCCCCTGATAGAAGAGTCTTGATCTTGGTGCGGTCAGAAAAAGATGGCAAGCACAAGGTCAGACAAAGTCAGGAGTATACTGCCATAAACGGCGGGCATGAAACCGTTTACCCGGAATCCGGACACCAGTGCAGCACTGTATTTGAACAGGCAGGGTGTCAGCATGACCAACGATAAGGAAGCGTTCATGAGGTATGACTTCATTTTCCATCAGTGCATGCGCCACTGACAGGGCTCGGGCGGAGGACAATGACCAGTTCGACGGGAAAGCCGATGTCTTGATATCGATGTTATCAGTATGGCCCTCGACTGAAATGCGGCCTTCGATATCCTTGACCAGGTCCCGGACCTTGTCGAGCACATCGATGAACTCCGGCTGCAGATCTGCAGACCCCGAACCAAACGAGCCCTTCTCCTTGATCCTGATGGTGATGGAACGGAAGCCGGATTCAATATCCAGCTGGCCGCCACGGATTTCCTTGTCCAGGCTGTCTTCCAGATTTTCCACATCACGGCGGGTCTCCATGACGAGTTCCTGGATCTGGGCCATCTTCTCTTCTTCGGTAAGCTCTTCAGCCGGTTTGGGATCCAGGGCCTGGTCAGGATTGATCTGGACGGTTTCAT
Organism: uncultured Enterobacteriaceae bacterium; assembly: GCA_964490145.1. Lineage (GTDB taxonomy): Bacteria > Pseudomonadota > Gammaproteobacteria > Pseudomonadales > Pseudohongiellaceae > Eutrophocola. The sequence continues at coordinate 5,328 of CAZBBS010000035.1, read as the reverse complement.
CAATACCCGAAGGATCCTTCAGGGCAATTCTTTCCTGCTGCACGCCAAAGGCATTTTTCATGGAGCCGGCGATGAGCTTGTACTTCTGGGCGTCGATTTCAGAAAACGACAGCAGCAGTACAAAGAAACACATCAACAGGGACATCAGGTCGGCAAAGGTTGCCATCCATTTGGGTGATCCGCCGGCTTCTTCCATGGCTCTACTCCTTCACTCCGGTTATCAGGCAGCAGCCGCATTGCCAACGGCTTTGGCTTCTTCAGCTTTCTTGCTTTCTTCCTCACGCTGCTTGGGATTCAGGTAAACCTGCAGCATGCCTTCCACAACACGGGCGTTATAGCCGCCTTCAATAGCCAGAATGGCGTCAATACAGATGGACTTGAGTTTCTGTTCTTCCTGTTTGCGCAAGGTCAGTTTGTCGGCGATGGGCAGACAAACCATATTGGCGAGCATGGCGCCATACAGGGTGGTCAGCAGGGCAACAGCCATTGCCGGACCGATGGATTGGGGATCTTCCATGTTGGATAGCATCTGCACCAGACCGATCAGGGTGCCGATCATGCCCATGGCCGGTGCCACGTCGCCTGCAGCAGTGAATACTTTGGCGCCCCAGCTATGGCGATCAATGGTTTGTTCCATATCCTTGTGCAGGATGTCGCGGATCACCTTGGGCTCATGACCGTCGGCCAGCATGCGCACAGCCTGGGCCAGAAATTCATTTTCGATTTCGACATCTTCCAGGGCCAGCAGGCCTTTCTTTTTCGCGATCTGTGAAATTTCCACGATCTTTGCAATCAGTTCCTGAGGCGGTTCATTGGCGTGCAGGAAGGCCCTGGAGGCCACCTTGAAAGCCCCGATGGACTGTTTCAGACTGAACTTGATCATGACCACCATAATGGTGCCAACACCAACGATCAGCAAAGAGGGTGCGTTGACAAAGATCAGCGGGCTGGTGTCGCCGCCAAATACAATCGCCACCAATACGATGGCAAAGGCGCCCAACACGCCAATTAAAGATGCAATATCCATGAAACTCCCTCTTCTTATTGGTTTTTTTGGTTAGTGATGTTTGAAATCATTGGTTTTTCCTGCCTGTTCTTTCAACCTGATCGCCTTTCATGGCTCCTCTACTCCTACGCTCTAGAAATACGACAATGACAGGGCAAACTTGAGGAAAAATTGGTGGTTTTTTCGGAGGTTTTGCAGTTTTGAAGCAAGGCGTTGTTTCTTAAGAAAATCCTGTTGGACGGCGTCTACGGAGGCGGGTAACAAAGGATTATGCCCAGGTGGCATTCAGGGACTGCCAGCAGAAAAAAACCGGCATGAATTCCTTCAACGTGAGTCGCAGTTTTATCCCTCATGATTTTGTTTTTGGGGTGGTGGGTGGTTAAATAGGTTCACTTTTTTTCAAGTACACGCACAACTTACAGGGAAAACTTGCCAATGATGAATCGCAATCGTCTGTTTCTGATCGCGCTGGCCAGCGCTCTGGCTGCCTGTGGTGGCAGTGAGGATGCCGGCACGAGTTCAACCATGGTTCCGGTCTCAGGCAGTGATGCCGTTGCCAGCCAGGAAATCGTCACCTGTCCCTCCGATCCGGGAATCTCCTATATCTGTGGTCTGATGAATGCCGAGGATCTGTTGACGGTCGGTGACACCGGTATGATCCTGGCGTCCGGGATGAGCGGCGAGGGCTTAACCGGGCACCTTTATCTGGTTAACCCCCTGGATGACACCTGGGAAGACCTGGTATTCGGGGATAACTACTATGCTGATCATGACCAGGCGGCCTATCCCGCTTGTCCGGGGCCGATGGATCTCAGTGATTTTGCTGCTCATGGTCTTGCCCTGAAGGAAACCGGCGATGCCCGTTTTGATCTGTACATCACCAGCCATGGCGCCCGTGAGGCCATCGAAATTTTTGATCTCGACCTCGGCGAAGGGGTGGCCGAATTGACCTGGAAAGGTTGTGTGCCAATGGATTCTGCCGTGATGCATAACAGTGTTGCCATCCTGCCGGATGGCGGCTTTGTGACCACCCAGTTCATGCGCTGGGATGCAGGTTTCGAATCCGTGTTTGCCGAGGAGCCAAACGGTGGCGTTGTGGAATGGCATCCCGGTGGGGAACCGGCACTGATTGACGGCACCATGGAACATGCACCGAATGGCATCGTGGTCTCTGATGATGGCCGTTATATTTTTATCGCGGCGTTTGGCGGACACAGCCTGGTGCGTTTTGATCGCAGCCAGACACCGGTTGCCAGCACCTCGGTTGCCCTGGATATTGCTCCTGACAATGTACGCTGGGGCGAAACCGGCAAACTGCTGACAGCTGGAAATAACAACGACGGTAATGGCTGGTCGGTGGTCGAAGTGGACGCCGGGACCATGGAGGCAACAGTGGTTGGCTCATTTGACCAGAGCATTGCCATGCAGGGTATCAGCACTGCACTGCAGGTAAATGACGAGTTGTGGGTGGGTACCTACAGCGGTGACCGCATCGCCTATTTCCCCAAATAGTAAGTCTTTTTAAACATGCCAGTGATCCAAGGGTCACTGGCATTTTTTTATTTCAGTTTTCAGGAGATTTCCAAATGATACGTAAGTTTGCAGCTTTGCCACTGGCCATCATGGCCGTGACCTCAACCCAGGCTATCGCCCAGGACGAGGATGATTTCGATGCCAGCATCGCCTTTGGCTATGTCGGTACCTCGGGTAATACGGATACGGATACCTACAACCTGGAATTCCTGATGCCACTGACCACAGACATGTGGCTGCACAATGTCAAATTCCAGGCTCTGGGTTCCCAGGAAAATTCCCAGGCCAAGGCTGAACGCTATTACCTGGAAGACAAATCGGACTATAACCTGGACGAAAACCAGTACCTGTTCATCAAGGGCAGCTACACGGATGACCGTTTCAGTGGTTTTGAATACCAGGCTGCAGTTTCAGCCGGTTATGGTCGCTACCTGATCAAGCGGGATCGTCTGGAATTACAGGGCTTCGGTGGTGCGGGTTATCGTCGCAATGATGTGACTGATGCCGGTACTGAAGGAGAGGCAATCTTCACCCTGGGTGAAAAGTTGTCCTGGGCAATCAGTGACAATGCCAGCCTGACCCAGAGCTTCACGACTGAAATCGGTAATGACCGGACTGTGTCAGTACTGGACCTGGGCGTGGAAGCCAACATCATTGGTGATATCACCACCAAGATTGCCTTTCAGGCTCGCAACAACTCGGATGTGCCTGTAGGGCGCAAGAAAACCGACACCCTCATGTCTGTAAATTTGGTTTATTCGTTTTAGTAAGTTGCAGCTACTGCACTCGTAATCTTTTCGTTGAAAACGTCCTCAGTCGGTCATTTACTATTAGTAGTACTAGTACACTCCCTCCCTGTGGGCGTTTTCGCCTCAATATGACTTCCCTCGCTACGCTGCCAGCGCATAGTTGCAACTAATTAATGGTTTACTTGCAACGGTTGATCAGGCTGTTTGTGGATGAATCGAAACTGCTTGTTTCATTGGGATCAATCAGTGCCTGGTAAATATCCTTGCTGAGGATCTTGCCCAGTTCGACGCCGTACTGGTCGAAGGCATTGATCCCCAGAATCACGCTGCGGACAAACACCTTGTGCTCATAAGCGGCGATCAGTGCGCCAAGTGTGGCCGGGGAGAGATCGTCCAGGATTATTGTGTTGCTGGGACGGTTGCCGGGAATGGCCTTGTGTGGCGCGATCCTGGCAGCTTCCTGTTCATCAAGGCCCCGGGCCAGCAATTCTCTTTTCGCATCAGCCAGGGTTTTGCCATTAATCATGGCCTGGCTCTGGGCAAAACAGTTGGCCAGCAGTTGCTGATGACGTTCCTGCTCGGCATGGTGGGTCTTGGCCACAGCAATGAAATCTGCCGGAATCAGGTGTGTGCCCTGATGGAGTAACTGGTGGAAGGAATGCTGACCATTGGTGCCGGCACTGCCCCAGATGATGCCGCCGCTGGCAAGGTCGAGTAGTTCGCCATCCCGTGTCACCGATTTCCCCAGACTTTCCATTTCCAGTTGCTGTAAAAAGGCCGGGAACAGGGCCAGGTGCTGGCTGTAGGGCAGGATTGCCCGTGAACCGGCGTTCTGGAAGTTCAATGTCCAGCATTCCAGCAGGGCAAGCATTACCGGCAGATTTTCCCGCCAGTTGCCACTACGAAAATGTTCATCCATGGCATGGGCACCGGCGAGCAGGGTACGAAAGTTTTCCATGCCGGTACCCAGTGCTATCGGCAGGCCGATGGCTGACCACAGGGAATAACGACCACCGACCCAGTCCCACATGGGGAAAATATTGCTTTCTGGAATACCAAACCTGCCAGCTTCCTCCAGGTTGGTAGTCACGGCAACAAAATGACTGGGCAGGTCGGATACGCTGGCCCCGGAATCCAGAAACCATTGTCTGGCTGCCTGGGCGTTCAGACGTGTTTCAAGCGTGGTAAAGGTTTTGGAGGCAACGACAAACAGGGTGGTGGCCGGGTCGAGTTCAGCCAGTACCTGATCAAGGTGGGCTGGATCCACGTTGGATACGAAATGGCAGCGGATGCCATCCAGGTGCACATCACCCAGGGCGCTGTAGACCATGGCAGGCCCCAGGTCAGAGCCGCCAATACCGATATTTACCACATCCGTTATGGGATCCCCCTGAAAGCCCCGCCATTGCCAGTGGGTCACGGCATGGACAAAAATTTCCATTCGGTCCAGTGTTTCATGGACCAGTTGTTCAGCGGAGGTTTTTCGCTCAGGCGAACGCAGGGCCACATGCAGAACAGCACGCTGCTCGGTGTTGTTGATGATATCCCCCTGGAACATGGCGGAAATGGCTGTGTCCAGATCAGCCTGATGGGCAAGCTCGATCAGTAAATCCAGGCCCTGTTGATCTAACAGATTCTTGGAATAGTCCAGGTACAGACCTGCAGCCTCCAGTGAAAACCGGCCCACTCGTGATGAATCCGACGCAAAAAGCGTACTGATGCTCTGGTTTGCCAGTGTCTTATGATGCTGAACGAGGGCCTGCCAGGCAGGTAAATGAGTCGGAGAAGCCACGGGGTATCCTGAGGGAAAATAGTCAGTAAATTTTACCCCATATATTGATCAAAATCGTGGTCATTGGTACTATGCGCGGCCTGTGAACATGAAGCTTCGCTTAGAAGCATTCACAACCGATTTTGCCGGCATAGCTCAGCCGGTAAGATAGAGAGCAGCAACTACATGTTTTCTGTCTGCTAGAAAGAATTTACGATTTTGCCGGCATAGCTCAGCCGGTAAGATAGAGAGCAGCAACTACATGTTTT
>CAZBBS010000034.1:0-29016 GCA_964490145.1 uncultured Enterobacteriaceae bacterium | reverse complement strand
GCTTCTTGATGGAGGCACGGATGGTTTTATAGTTGGTCAGCATGCCGCCCAGCCAACGCTGGTCAACATAAGGCATGCCAGCACGGGCGGCTTCTGCCTTGATAATCTTGCTCGCTGCACGTTTGGTGCCGACAAACAGTACTTTCTGCTTGCGCTCTGCCATGGTTTTTACCTGGGCGAGAGCCTGGTTCAATGCTGGCAGTGTGTGTTCGAGGTTGATGATATGGATTTTATTGCGAGCCCCGAAAATATACTGATTCATTTTGGGGTTCCAGTAGCGGCATTGGTGTCCGAAATGCACACCGGCCTGCAACATGTCTTTCATGCTTACAGAGGTCATATAATGTCCTTGGGTTAGGCCTCCATACATCCTTCAAGTCCAACCTGCAACCTGTTGATATATAACAGATTTGTGGCACCCGGCCTGAAGTGTCAATGTATGTGCGACAATTTAATTTTAGTGTGTTTGGCAGGCTATTCCTGCAACGTTGTCCTGCCCTGTGGGCAAAACGAGCGGCTTTATACCACAAACCCTGGCCCACTTAAAGATTTTCTTGATATTTCGGGCGCTTAGCACCCCACAGCAACGCCGCATGTTCTGGCTAATTCCCAACCATTTTCCCCTTTGCCAATTCCTTTGCCTGCCTACATGAAATAGAATAGCCGGCCTTGTTTCACCTCTGATTTTCCACGCATGGCAGTAACAATCAAAACCCCTGACGATATCGCACACATGCGCGAGGCCGGCCGCCTTGCTGCAGAAGTTCTTGAAATGATCGAGCCCCACGTGGTTCCTGGCATCAGCACCGGCGAACTTGACCGGATTTGTCATGACTATATTGTCAATGTGCAGAATGCCATCCCTGCCCCACTGAACTACAACGGCTTCCCCAAATCCATCTGCACCTCGCCCAACTACGTGATCTGTCACGGCATACCCAGTGACACACAGATCCTGAAAAGCGGCGATATCATCAATATCGATATTACTGTCATTAAAGATGGCTTCCATGGCGATACCAGTAAAATGTTCCTGGTGGGTGATGTAGCACCCCACGCGGCCAAACTGGTCCAGGTAACCCAGGAATGCCTTTACATGGCCATCGACATTGTCAAACCGGGCATTACTCTTGGCGACATCGGCCACATCATTCAGCGGCATGCAGAAGCCAATCACTATTCAGTTGTGCGTGAATACTGCGGACATGGCATCGGACGGATATTCCATGAGGAACCGCAAGTCCTGCATTATGGACAGCCCAACACCGGGCTGCGAATTGAGGAAGGCATGACCTTCACCATTGAGCCCATGATCAATGCAGGGACCCGCCACACCAAGCTTTCACGCAAGGATGGCTGGACCGTGACAACCCGGGATCGTCGACTGTCAGCCCAGTGGGAACATACCCTGGCAGTAACCGCTGACGGCTGTGAAATTCTGACCAGACGTAAAGAAGAGACCTTGTAAGCCCTGACGCATGCGACAAACCTCCCTGACACGAGTCCGAAAAAAGCTTTTTGACAAACCAGCTTTCCTTGCAGCTCTGCAACAGAGCAAATCCCCCATTTCCTGCTACAAGGATGCTGTGCGACAAGCCCGGGAGATCCTTGACCAGCGCTTTAGGGAAAAAGCCGTCATCGAAAGCATCATTCATGACCAGGCCTGGTTTGTTGACCAACTCCTGTCCACCGCCTGGGAACAGTATGAGTGGAAGGAGGCTGACGACATCAGTCTCATCGCTGTCGGAGGCTATGGCCGGGGCGAACTGCACCCCTACTCTGATATCGACATTCAGATCCTGCTGAAAACCGATAACAAGGACGTCTACCGACACGATATTGAACACTTCCTCACCTTTCTCTGGGACATCAACCTGGAAATTGGCCAAAGCGTCCGATCTATCGAGGAAAACCAGCAAGAAGCGGAAAAAGACATTACTGTTGCCACAGCCCTGATTGAGTCCCGCACACTGTCCGGCAATCCGGAACTGCTGAAAACCATGCTTGCACAGATCGACAAGCGCAAAATCTGGCACCCAAAGCAGTTTTTCGACGCCAAAAAGCACGAACAGATCCTTCGGCATCGCAAACATGAAGATGTGGAGTCCGCCCTTGAACCAAACGTCAAGGAAGGCCCTGGCGGCATGCGGGATATCCAGACCATAGGCTGGATATCCAAACGCCATTTTGGCGCATCTGATTTCAGCGGCCTCCTGGATCGAAAGTTTCTTGAGCCTGGCGAATACCGTGACCTGGTCAAAGGGCGCAATTTCCTGTGGCGGATTCGCTATGGCCTGCACATGATTTGCGGCAGACGGGAAGACCGCCTGATGTTCGAGCATCAGCGCACCCTGGCGGAAATCTTTGCGTTCAAGGATGACAAGAAAAGCCTGGGCATCGAAAAGTTGATGAAGAAGTACTACCGCGTGGTATCCAACCTCCGGGAACTCAACGACGTACTCCTGCAACTTTTTGATGAAGAGTTCATCAGGCATAACGAAGACAGCAAGGTCCAGTCGATCAACAACCGTTTCCAGGTTCGCAATCATTACATTGAAGCCAAAAACAGCAAGGTATTCGAACGCACCCCTTTTGCCCTGATTGAAATTTTTGCCCTGCTGGCCCAGGACGAGTCCATCGAGGGTATTCGGGCCTCCACCATCCGCCTGATCCGCAACAATCGTCATCTGATTGACAACGACTACCGTAGGGACATTCGCAATATCAGTATGTTCATGGAACTCCTGCGCTCACCTCATTTGATGGTTGGCCGGCTCAGGCAAATGAAACGCTACGGCATTTTGCCGGCCTACCTGCCTGAATTCGGCAGGATCGTGGGTCAGATGCAATACGACCTGTTCCATGTTTACACCGTTGATGACCATACACTGCAGGTCATGGAAAACATGCGCCGATTCAGGCATCCGGAAGCTGCTGAAAAATTTCCGGTAGCGGCCCAGTTGTTTCATGGCCTGCCGAAGGTCGAATTGCTCTATATCGCCGGACTGTACCATGACATTGCCAAGGGTCGCGGCGGCGATCATTCGAAACTGGGGGTGCGTGATGCCACACTGTTCTGCCGCAGGCACCGTCTGGGCAAATGGGATACCGACCTGGTGGCCTGGTTGGTGGAGCATCATCTGGCCATGTCCAGCGTCGCCCAACGCGAAGACATCCAGGACCCTGAAGTGATCAAAAAATTTGCCCTGACAGTGGGTGACCAGACCCGCCTGGACTATCTCTATGTACTCACCGTGGCAGATATCAATGGCACAAACCCCACCCTCTGGAATACCTGGCGCGCCTCGCTGCTCAGACATCTCTACCAGCTGACCAAGCGGGCATTGAGCCAGGGCCTGGCTGAAACCGTCGGAAAAGACGAGCTGATTGCAGAAAACCAGAAAAAGGCCATGACCCTGCTTGCCGAACACGGCTATTCACGTAAACAGGCCATGGAGATTCTCAACAATCCAAGCAACGACTACTTTCTTCGGGAAACACCCGATGACGTTGCCTGGCAGACAGAGGCCATTGCCGAACACACCAGCAACACCCAACCCCTGATCGTGGTCCGGAACAGTGCAGACACACGGCATGAAGGCGCTACCCGGATATTCATTTATACGCATAATTCGCATGTCCTGTTTGCCAACATCGCTACAGCCCTGGACAGACTGAACCTCAATATCCAGGATGCCCGCATCTATAAAACAGACAGCGATTTCTCGATCACCATTTTCATGGTTCTGGAAAGCAACGGACAGCCAATCGGCAAAAATCCGCAACGCATCGATGAAATCAACACGGTGCTTGGTAAATACGTCAGCGCAGAAACTGCACTGAAACCCGGCGATCGGCAACGAGCATCCAGAAAACACAGGCAGTTCACCCGAAATACTGAAACCACCCTGACCAATCATGCCCACACCCCCTATTCAGTGCTGGAGGTCCTTTGTCCCGACCGTCCAGGGCTTTTGGCAAAGGTGGCAGCCATTTTTGTGGACATGGGCATTACGCTCCACAATGCCAAAATCACCACGCTGGGTGAAAATGTCGAAGACGTTTTCTTCATCACTGACAGCAACAACTCCCAGATCACCGACAATGAGTTTGCCCTGCACCTGCAGGACGCCATCAAACGCCAGCTTGACGCTGAAATTGCGCACTAGCCAATTCAACACGGCAGGAAGGAAAGACAGCAAACATGATTACCCTCTATGGCATCAGCAACTGTGACACGATCAAAAAGTCTCGTGCCTGGCTCCAGGCTAACGGCCTGGACTACGTATTCCACGATTACAAAAAAGCGGGTATCGACCATGACTCCTTAATGCAATGGTGTCGAAAAGTGGGGTACGAAAAGTTGCTCAATACTCGCGGCACCACCTGGCGCACGCTGGATGAGAAAGCCAGAGCCAATATGGACGAGACCAAAGCCATAACCCTCATGCAGGAGCACACCAGCCTGATCAAACGGCCTGTGCTGGTGTCCGACACGAGTATGCTGGTGGGCTTTGACGAGGACAGTTGGAAAAGCCTGCTATAATCCCCCTCCTCTCAAGCACCCTTAAATTTATCGATACATCAATACAGGAAGACCTTCACCATGTTTAGTTTTGCACTGGGAATTGGCACCAAAGACACTAAAGGCAATTTTCTGGAAGTCTATTTCCCGGAACCCTGGCTGAATCCTTCAGAAGAGCAGCTTGCACCTCTGCTGAAAACGCTGGGCTACCAGGGCGGCAATGTCACCCTGGAAGTGCCTTCGGTGCAGGTTTCCATGCTGGCTTCCCAGGTCAAGGATGAAGATATTTCCCGCCTGCTTGGCCTTCTACAGGAACACCAGGAACCCCTGGTGGCCGTTATTCTGGAAACGGACGACAACCCCCGGAGCGTCCCTGAGGTATACCTGAAACTGCAGTTGCTTTCGCATCGCCTGGTGAAACCCCATCAGATCAATATCAATGGTATTTTTGCGCTGCTGCCCAATGTCGCCTGGACCAATGAGGGTGCCATTGCCATCGACGAACTGCCCCTGCGCCAGATTCAGGCCCGCCTGAAAGGCCAGGTTCTTGATGTGTTGTCAGTAGACAAATTCCCGAAAATGGTAAATTACGTGGTCCCCAAAGGGGTTCGTATTGCCGACACTGCCCGGGTACGCCTGGGGGCCTATATCGGTGAAGGCACCACCATCATGCATGAAGGCTTCGTCAACTTTAATGCCGGCACGGAAGGAACCGCCATGATTGAGGGACGCATTTCTGCCGGAGTTTTTGTTGGTGATCACAGCGATCTTGGCGGTGGTTGCTCCATCATGGGCACCCTGTCCGGCGGCGGCACGGAAGTCATTTCCGTCGGTAAAAACTGCCTGATTGGCGCCAATGCCGGCCTGGGTTTCCCCCTGGGTGACCGCTGCACAGTAGAAGCCGGATTGTATATTACAGCCAACACCAAGGTTACGGTCATGGACAGCGACCTCAACCCGGTTGAGGTCATCAAGGCCCGTGAACTGGCCAACAAGGATGACCTGCTCTTCATCCGCAACTCCACCAATGGGGTTGTCGAGTGCCGTACCAACAAATCCAAAATTGAACTGAATGCCGAACTGCATTCCCATAACTGAGGAAACCTCTGCACATGTCCGCCACACTGGATCTATGCTGTGAACTGATCAGCCGGCAGTCTGTCAGCCCGGATGATGCCGGCTGTCAGGAAATCATGTGCAAGCGTCTGGAAGCTCTTGGTTTCACGATTGAACATATGCCCTTCGGTCGGGTATCCAACGTGTGGGCCCGCCTGGGCGATACCGCCCCATTGCTGTGTTTTGCCGGCCATACTGATGTAGTCCCTGCCGGTGACACCACAAAATGGGGCAGCAATCCCTATATACCGGAAGTCCGTGAAGGCAGGCTTTATGGGCGAGGTGCTGCTGATATGAAAGGCAGTCTGGCAGCCATGATAACGGCCTGTGAACGCCTCCTTGCCAACGGTCCCGTCAATGGCTCCCTGGCATTCCTGATCACCAGTGATGAAGAAAGTGTTGCCGTCGACGGTACACGCCGGGTCATGGAAGTTCTGCAGGAACGTGGAGAAAAAATCGATTACTGCATTGTCGGAGAACCCTCAAGCAGCGACACCCTGGGTGATGTGATTCGCAATGGTCGACGCGGCTCCTTGAATGGCACGTTGACGGTGCACGGCACCGAGGGACATGTTGCCTATCCTGATCTTGCCAACAACCCTGTTCACCGCTTCCTGCCCGCGTTAAGTGAACTGTGCTCTGTGCGATGGGATCAAGGCAATGCCTATTTCCCCCCGACCAGTTTCCAGATATCCAACATCCATGCCGGCGAGGGTACCAATAATGTGATTCCCGGGGCCCTGGAAGCGCTGTTCAATTTCCGGTTTTCCTCGGAACTTACTGAAGATGACATCAGGTCGCGCACGGAAGCCATTTTTGACAGGCATTACAGCGATTACACCCTTGAATGGCAGCTTTCGGGCAATCCTTTCATTACCGCCGAAGGTGTACTGACGGATGCAGTTGCAGTGGCCATCAAAAAAGTCACTGGCACGCAGACCATGCTTTCAACCAGTGGTGGTACCAGTGATGGCCGATTCATCGCACCAACCGGCACCCAGGTGGTGGAACTTGGCCCCTGCAACAAAACCATCCACAAGGTAAATGAAAATGTCCGGGTCGAAGAGCTTGATCAGCTTTCTTTTATTTATCAGGAAATCATGCAGTCCGTCCTAGCCTGACCGAAAGCAGTGCCATCACTGGCCTTTCAGAAAGACCTGGAAGTGGCAGGATTTTCCTGGCACCTGAAAATCCGGCCTGGGGCTGGGGTGTTTCTCGCTTTTTCCGGGACGTTTGAGCACCACTCTTTTTCTCGCCACTCTCCTGGCAATGGCCAACAATTCAGCCACATCCAGATTAGGTTCCAGCAACGCCTGTAAAAGCGCCATATCTTTTTTTACCTTGGCCGTTTTTTGCCTTGCCGGAAACATGGGATCAAGATAGATCACGTCCGGAAGCCATTGTTCATCGCCTGCCTCCAGTTCCCTGAGAAGCGTATGGGCATCAGTGTGCAGAAACTGCATACGGGCCAGTCTTTCCCTGACAACCCCGTCACTGCAAACAAGCCCCTGATTCAGTCCATCCTGGATGAGAGCCGCCATGACAGGGGATTTTTCGGCCAGAGTGACGTCACAACCAAAAGCGGCCAGTAAATAAGCATCAGTGGCCAGACCTGCCGTAGCATCAAGAACCCGAACAGGAGATGGGGAACGTTTGTCCAGGCCAACCGCCTTGAGCAATCCCTCATGACGTCGTGAAGTATCCACCCGGTATTGCAAACGGGCGTCCTGGAAATCCACACGGGTTGGGGCGCTGTTATCGCCAACCCTGCTCAGTGACAACCCCTGTCCATCCAGCTTCAACAACAGTCCATCGTAGTTCTCGGGTATAGTTTCCACCTCAGGAATAACCCCTAACCCTTTGAAATAGTTAACTTCGTCAACACCAGAACTGTTGACTGGATCACATTTTTGAAAAATGATCTGCATTATCATGCATCAAAGAAAAAGGACATTTCTTTATATTCTACTTCAATATAGATATTTAACATATTGTTTATCCTATGATTTAAGGAAATGTAGTGCAGTCAGTAACCACACCCAAGGTCGCCGGAATCAACATCCTGTCCCCGTCCGTCAATGACGACAGACTGCTATTCCGAGTCTTCGACAACGCCTCTCCCATTGGTTATGCACGACTTAAAAAGACGTCAACGCCCAGAAAACGCCCGGACAATGTCGTTGATATGTTTCATCCTGACGGGTCTTCCTCATACGAACTCAAAATGATTGAAATCGCCCAGAATTACCGGCACCGGGGCCTGGGCACCACCCTTTTGCGGGAAGTCATCCGTTTTTGCCGTGAGAGCAACATCAGACACCTGACCGGGGAAATCAAGGGTGATTCAAGAACCCTGCGTCACTGGTATCAGAGCAATGGTTTTCTTGTCAGCAGCGACAACAGAATTGAGCTGCTGCCGCCTGCTTCCTGCTAGTCCAGCCAATCAATACCAGCCCCCCTTTTCCATACCGTATTTATCGCTGCCATAGGGTTATGGATTGTGTCCGGCTGGCTGAGGGGCTAAGGTTGTGCTTTACCATTAGCCGTGACTGACATGGACTGGTTGACCATCCTTCCCCCTGTACTGGCAGTTATCATCACCATTCGCTTTCGCCAGGTGGTGCCAGCCCTGCTGGCAGCGCTGGTAAGTTCGGAATGCATTCAGGCATCGTTTGACCTGCTACCGGCCCTGACCAACACCTTTAACCGCTTCATTGGGGTGTTTGCCTCCACCAGCAATACTGAAATTCTTCTGTTCAGCCTGTTAATGGGCGCTCTTCTGGCCCTGGTCAGAAATTCGGGGGGTGTAAATGCTTTTGTGGATTTCCTGCTGGCCCGCAACATAGCACGCACACCCCGCTCCACAGGACTGCTGACATCAGGCCTTGGCATGGTCATCTTCATAGAAAGCTATCTGAGCGTACTGACCTCCGGCATTTTCGGACAGCACCTTTTTGACCGCTATCACATGAGCCGGGCGAGACTGGCATACATTATTGATTCCACCTGTTCTCCGGTTAGTGTGCTGATACTGCTCAATAGCTGGGGCGCATACATTCTCGGGCTTCTGGACGGCTATGGCCTGGAAAATCCTCTGGGGGTTATGCTGGCAAGCATTCCCCTGAATGCCTATGCCATCATCACCCTGGTGATTGTTTTTACCACTGGCTGGAGTGGCCGAACCCTGTTTGCCCTGGCAAGTCATGAGTCTGATTACCCGGGCATGCCCACAGTGAAATCCCCCTACCCCAGTTCAAAAGCCGGTTTTTTCCTCATCCCCATCGGGACCCTGATAGCCAGTTTCATCGTACTCATGGTGATTTCTGGCAAGGGCAACCTGATCAATGGATCCGGCTCCAAATCGATCCTTTATGGCGTCATGCTGGCGATTATGGTCGCTTTTTATCAGCAGTTGAGGCAGAAAAGAAAAAGCATCAAATCCCTTTTACAGGAAAGCTGCGGGGGTATGAGGGAGTTGCTACCAGCTGTGGTCATTATTCTGTTGGCCTTTGCTCTAGGGGCCAGTATGCAGACGCTTGGAACAGGCCCCTTTATCGCCGGCCTGATTTCCCGGGCACTGCCCCTCTGGATGATTGCACCCGTGGTCTTTATTGCTGCCGGCATCATGTCATTCACCACCGGCACATCCTGGGGCACCTTTGGTATTCTCGTGCCGGTTGCCATTCCCATTGCATTGGACAGCGGCCTGTCTCCCGCCCTGCTTCTGTCGGCTGTTCTCGGCGGCGGGGTATTTGGCGATCACTGCTCTCCCATTTCAGACTCCACCGTCCTGGCCTCACTGGCTGCAGGCTGCGATCACCTGGAACATGTCCGCACGCAGCTGCCTTACGCTCTGCTGGCAGGCGCCCTGTCCTTTCCTTGTCTCATATTTTTCAGTCTCTGAAAAAGACAGCCAATTCGTATGGATGATCTGTCTGATAAATCATATTAGACTGCGCCAAAACCCTCCCGGAGAATGCCATGGCTGAACTGATGATCAATGGGACCGTGATTGAGGTTTCCGCTTCAATTGACACCCCGCTGCTCTATGTCCTGACTGATGAACTGCAGCTGAAAGGCCCGCGTTTTGGTTGCGGGCTGGCCCAGTGTGGATCCTGTTCGGTGCTGGTGGATGGCGTGGAAATACGTTCATGCATCACCCCGATTTCAGCTCTCGCCGGCAAGATGATCACCACGCTGGAAGGCCTGCCTGCCTGGTATGCAAATCAGGTCGGACTTCAGGAAATACCTGCCAGTACGCCACTGCAGGACGCTCTGGTTGATGAACAGGCACTGCAATGCGGTTACTGTTATAACGGTATGATCATCAAAGGGACAGAACTGCTCCTGAACAATCCGCGACCTTCTGATGCAGAAATACGGCAAGCCATGAATGGGCATCTTTGTCGTTGCGGCACTTATCCCCGAATCATCGCAGCAATCCAGAATGCCGCAGATAAGATGAGCACAGCACTGTTCACTGATGCCACCGGAGAGCAAAAGGTATGACTGACGCACCTGTTATCCTGAGCCGCCGTGACCTGCTTAAACGAGGCGGCGCCATGGTCATCACATTCAAGGCTCCGGCTCTTGCATTTGCCCAGAACGCACGGACACCGACAGCTGGCCCCCCTGATCCACAGATTATCGACAGCTGGATTGCCATCCATGAAGACAATACTGCTTCGATCTTTCTGGGTTTTGTTGAATTAGGCCAGGGGTGCTCCACAGCCCTGCTCCAGGTGGCGGCAGAAGAACTGGATCTGGGTATGCACCAGGTGCGCGCCGTGAGTGCTGATACACACCTGACACCTAACCAGGGTGGCACCTACTCCAGTTCCGCCATGCGGGTTGGCGGTCCCCAGGTCCAGAAGGCTGCCGCGGAAGCCAGACAAGCCCTGCTAACAATGGCCGCGCAGCGCTGGCAGACGCCCCTGTCCAGTCTTCAGGTTGAAAACGGGATCATCACCGTTGCAGGCAATGACCAGCGCACTGCTACCTATGGCGAACTCATCGGCAACCGTCAGTTCAACCTGTCCTTTAGCGGCACTGCACCAGTCAAGGATCCTGACACTTACAGGCTTGTCGCCTCCCCTATTCCACGGAACGATATTCCCCTGAAAGCCAGGGGCAGCTATACCTACATACAGCATCAGCGTTTACCGGGAATGTGGCATGGACGCATCGTCAGACCTCGTGGCCAAGGCGCCTACAGGGACGGCATCCGGGTTATCGGCATGGATGAAAATTCTATTGCCCATATTCCCGGTGCCAGGGTATTGCGTCAGCAGAATTTCATCGGCGTCATTGCTCCCAAAGAATGGGATGCCGTCAGGGCAGCACGGGATCTGGTTGTCAGCTGGGATCTGCCGGAGTCACTGCCTGGCAATGACTCCCTGTTCTCTCAAATGGAAAACGGATTGACCAATGACCGTGTGGCACAGGAGGAAGGGGACGTTGCTCAAATTTCCAATGCCACTGCCGTCTCCAGTTTCAAGGCTACCGGCCCCTATCAGGCTCATGTTCCCTTTGCCCCCAACTGCGCTCTGGCTGACGTACGCCAGGATTCGGCGCTGATCTATTGTTCGAGCCAGGACATATACAACACACGCACCAGCATTGCCGGCCTGCTTGGTCTTGAGCAAGAACAGGTACGGGTGCAATACCACGATGGCGCCGGCACTTTTGGTCATAGTTGCTGGGATGATGTGGCGCAGGCAGCGGCATTGATGTCCGCATTGGCTGGCCTCCCTGTCAGGGTGCAGTTCATGCGCTGGGATGAGCACGGCTGGGACACGTATGGACCCGCCCATATCGGCAAGGCCCGGGTTTCAGCTGATCAGTCAGGAAAACTGCTCACCTATGAATATGAAGGGTGGCAGCATCACTGGAGCCTGGTGGAAACCACCGACCAGACTGCCCGTGGGACTGCAGCGGCAGAATGGCCCCCCTTCCCGGCCCAGCAGATCAATCCCCGTACGCTTGGCGGGATGTATGACATCCCCAACCGCTACCTGCTCAATCATCATGTACCTGGCCTGGACTATCTGAAGGGGGCCTGGCTGCGCTCTCCCGTGGATCTGTCGTTTGCCTTTGTTTCTGAACAGGCCATTGATGACCTCGCCTGGCAGCTGGGCATGGACCCATGGCAGTTCCGGCAAATGAATATAAGCAATTACCACTGGCGCGATGTCCTGGATGCCGCCGCCCATGCGGCTGACTGGCAACCAGGGCCGGCAAATAGCGTAAACAGCAATGCTCCACGGGTACGAGGCCGCGGCATTGGCCTGGGCACACATCTGGCTTCTTATGGGGGCGCAGTCGCCGAAATCGAGGTCAACAGACAAACCGGCGAGGTGAAAATCCTGCATTTGTATGCCGCCATAGATGCCGGCCTTGTGGTAAACACGGCCAATGTGGAAAACCAGTTGATCGGGCAGCTCGTGCAGACCGCCAGCCGCATGTTGCTGGAAGAAGTCACTTTCAACAAAACAGGTGTCACCTCTTTGGACTGGAATTCCTACCCCATCCTGCGCTTTGAACAGTGCCCGCAAATCACACCGGTGATCGTCCAGCGCTTGCATGAGCCCCCATCAGGGGCGGGAGAAGAGGTCATGGCGGCAGCCGCAGCGGCCATCGCCAATGCCTTTTTCGATGCCACTGGCAAGCGAATGACCATGTACCCCTTTACCCCGGCACGGGTGCTTGCCACGCTGGAAGCCTAGACAGCACATCACGTCAACCATTAACTGGAGAATGCGTTAGGGTAAAAAAGAAACGTGAATGGGGACAACAATCAGTATGCGCCATCTGACAGTTTTAATGCTTTTTACCCTTTGCCGCCCGCTTCTTGCCGATGAACTCTCGGATGCCAACCTTTTTTTTGATTTTGCTGAAGAACACTATCCGAAATATTTTTTCCCCGCTGAGCAGCAAACCGTCACCTATAAAAATTACCTGGTCCGTTACTATCCCGGCACCAATACCTATCTGGGCACTCTCGGCACCGGCGTCTACATTTACAGCAAATCATTGGGGGAAGGCATTATGTATGTCGGCGAAATCACCGACTTCATTTCCCTGGATCAAACAGCACCTTCAACTGATAACAATGTCGACCCTCTCGATTTGACGGATATCATTCTCACCCGCCGCAGCGCCACCTGCAGCGACTATGCCGGTGAATATGTGTCATCCGTCAAAGACGTGAGCCGCAGCCTGAGCTTTGAAGGAGACCTCAGCATCAGTGTCGGCAACGGCACCTGCACTTTCACCTCCAACAACATCCCCAATCATGATATGGGTCAGGGAGGCGCTTTCGCCACCCCGGTAAGCGCTGTGAACAACAGCTATACCATATCTGCTTCTCCGGTTTTTGCGGCCAGCACCACTGCACTGACTCTGGAGTATGACAATGCCATTTTGCTCAACGGGGTAAAAGTGGATCTGTTTGCCGCCGCCTGTTTTGGCGTTGCCGATGAAAAAATCGGCTGCAATGACATCAACCAGCCCTGGCGCTTTGATCCCATGTCACCACTGAACAACTTCGGTACAGATACCCATAATGCCCATACCCAGCCAGACGGCGCCTATCATTATCATGGCAATCCGAAAGCCCTCTTCGATTTCAGCACGGCGATTGAATCGCCTGTTGTGGGATTTGCTGCTGACGGTTTTCCCATTTTCGGTTCGTACTTTGATGACAATGGCACTGTTCGCAAAGCTGAGTCCAGCTATCGCCTTAAAACCGGCAGCCGTCCTTCCGGCAACGGCAATCCTGGCGGCAATTACGATGGCACTTACCGGGATGACTATGAATTTGTAGAGGGTATCGGGGACCTGGATGAGTGCAATGGCATGACTGTCGACGGCATCTATGGCTATTACATCATTGATGAATTCCCATATATGCTGGGCTGTTTTTCCGGTACCCCAAATTCCTCTTTCCGAAAAACCGGTGGTGCCCCTGCCCGATAAAAAAGGAGTTTGCCTATAACAGGCTGCGGGCGGTGGACAGACACCCGTCGTAATAGCTGGGGCCAAACAGATTCAGGTGATTTAGCTGGTGATAGAGCTGATAAAGCGCTATGCGCCTGTCAACGCCTGGCTGGAAAGGCCAGACCTCCTGGTAAGCGGCCTCACATCGGGCGCCGAAACCGCCAAACAGCCGCATCATGCCGAACTCGGCCTCACGATGCCCATAGTAACTGGCAGGATCGAAAATCACCGGCTTGCCCTGTGGTGTGGCAGCCGCATTCCCGGACCACAAGTCACCATGCAGCAGGACAGCAGGTTCGTCATCAGCAGCAAGTAGCTCTGGCAGCTTCTCCTGCAACTGGGAGCAGGCGGTCACCAGGGCATCACCCGCCCGTGTTTTTGAGGCAAACAGGGATATCTGGTGGCCAAGACGCCGGGTTTGCCAGAATGACACCCAATCGTCATGCCAGCCATTGGGCTGAGGGCTCAGCCCGATAAAATTGTCCAGCTCAAGACCATACTGCTTTTGGCGGGTTTTCTTGTGGAGCAGGGCCAGCCCCCTACCCAATGCCTCCTGCCAGTCTGACCCCGGGACACCCTCATCAAGGGCTTCCAGCAGCAGGAGCTCGTCATCGGCATAAATGACAGCAGGAACAGGCAGGGTTTTGCTGGCGGCCAGCAGTTCCAGGGCATGAGCTTCTGCTTCATACATACCGGAAACCGGCTGGTGACGATGGGTTTTCGCAAAAACCTGTCTGCCATCTGCCAGATAAAAGCGTTCACAGTGATTTATGCTCCCGCCGGACACCCGCTGCCGCTGTTTGATCTCGCATGATCCACCCAGGGCAGCACGCATTTTTTAACCAGAGATTGGAGCATTCATCAGTGTATTCTAGGATTTTCGGGCACAAAAAAGCCGGTCACAGGACCGGCTCTTGCGAATCAGCTTCCAGCAAAGCTGTAAAGCTTATTCGGGTACCAGAATTATTCGATTTCGATAACGTCATCTTCACAGTAGGCTGATTGGTCATAGACCTAGCCATTGTCATCAACAATGCAGTCACCGTGGGCCAGATGTGCCGGCACTGAAGGTGCGGAAATGTCGATGATAACAACGGAATCATCCAGCGTACCGGGCTCTATGGCCTGGCTACCAATACCGTTGACTGATGGCGGAACGTGCTCAATTGTCACAGTGGTGTTTCCTTTGCCGGCTAACGCGGTACCACTGACGGCTAGAAGACCGGAAAACATGGCAACATACAGGGTATTCATTTTCATATCAGTCACTAGAATCTGCGTGGGTGGAATCAAATATTCCAGAAATCACCTGAATTCCGGAAAGTGATGGCATTTTAAAACCACACCTGGGCATCATCAACGGGAATTTTTCCCGTTGTTGTCACGCCTCAAGCAGTACCGTGAAAACTGTGATCTTTATCACAGTTCAAACCCCTGGCCTTTGTGTTACCAGGCAGGCAGACAAGCAATACCGGATTTAGGTACACTTCCTGCACCCCAACTAGGCCATTACCCACACGCTGGAGCCCCGGTATGCATAAATTACCCAATCTGATGCAAATCCTGATAATTGCCCTGTTGTCTCCAGGCTTGTCCGCCCAGACTCTGCCCGAAGACATTCATCCAGACACCCTGGCCCGGATACCCCAGGTCAATCCGGCAACTCTGGACAGCTATGGCCAGCAGGTCTATGACCGGGTGGTTGGCCTTGGTCATGATGGGCCGCTTTACGGTCCAGCCATGTTTTCAGTGCATATGCCTCGGGTGGCTGACGGCATGGACCTTATCAACCAGTACCTGCGATATGACAGCATCATCGGTCGCGCCAATATCGAAACTGCCATTCTGGTGGCTGCCCGGGAATTCGATCAGCAATATGAATGGGCCTCTCATGAACCCCTGGCCCTGAATGAAGGCGTTCCCCAATCCACCATTGATGTTATCAAATTCAACCAAAACACGGACAACCTGCCGGCCGCCTCTGCACTTATCATTCGCTATGGCAGGGAGCTTTTCAGGGAACATAAACTCTCTTCCTCGACCTGGAGCGACGCTGTGTCACTGTTTGGTCAGCAAGGAGCCCTGGAGATCGCGGGCATTATGGGGGATTACGCCATGGCAGCTGTCATTCTCACTGCCATTGATCAACACATACCCGCTGACCGCCCTGCCCGTATGCCCATCGAATGAGCAAAGAATAGCGCTTGTCGCCCTTCTCCCCCTTCTGTATCATAGGTGTGATACAGATAGCGGAAAACCTCTATGAAACTGACCCTTGAAAACGACTCATCCACACCGGTTTTTCAACAAATCATTGATCAAATCCATTTTCAGATAAATACCGGCGAACTCAAGTCGGGGGAAAAACTCCCCAGTATTCGTGCCCTTGCGACCGAATATGATTTGGCCACCAATACAGTGGCAAAGGCCATGCGCCAACTCGAATTCAGGGGACTGATCATTGCCCAGGATCGCAGCGGCTATCATGTGGCCGGCGTTGCCGACAACGCCAGTCGCTACCAGGCCCGGGGGGTCTCTTCCGATAAAACCGAGGTCCATAATGTCGTGGACAACCTCGACCATGGGTTGTTCAGCAATGCCTTTTGCAAAATCACGGAAGACTTCCTGACCGGCAATCCCGAGCAGTGCAACGTGATTCATGCTGACGGCAGCGGCACCAAGTCCATCATTGCCTACCTGGCCTACAAGGAAACTGGAGATACCAGCGTTTTTCACGGCATTTCCCAGGACTCGATCGTGATGAACCTGGATGACCTGCTTTGTGTGGGGGTCAACGGTCGCATTCTGATATCCAATACCGTTAACCGCAATGCCCTGAATTGCCCAGGCGAAGTGGTTGGCGCTCTGATAGCCGGCAGTGAAAACTTTCTGTCCCAGTTGCGTGAATTCGGCGTCAACATCTATTCCGGTGGGGGTGAAACAGCAGACGTAGGCGACCTTACCGGCACCATCGTGGTGGATTCCGTGGCGGTTTCGGTAATGAAGAAAAAGGATGTCATCACCGGAGAAGGCATCAGGCCAGGTCTGGCGATAGTTGGCCTTTCATCCACCGGCCAGGCCAGTTATGAAGACCGGGAAAACAGCGGCATTGGCAGTAACGGCCTGACCAGCGCGCGGCACGATATGCTCAGCCACTACTATGCTGAAAACTACCCGGAATCCTTTGATGCCAACGTGGACAAAAGCCTGATGTATTGCGGCCCCTATAAACTGGAGGATCCTCTGCCCGAGTCTTCACTGACGGTTGGCGAAGCGATTCTCAGTCCTACCCGCACCTATGCCCCGGTCATATACAAACTGCTGGATGATCATCCCGGCCTGATCCAGGGACTGATTCACTGCTCCGGTGGCGCCCAGACCAAGTGTATGAAATTTGGCAAAGGGGTCCATTTCATCAAGGACAACCTGTTCCCCACACCTCCAGTGTTCAAGGCGATACAGGCCGCCTCCCAGACCGACTGGAAAGAAATGTACAAGGTGTTCAACATGGGCCACCGTATGGAAGTTTACTGTGACCCAGCTGATGCCCAACAGGTTATCGACGTCGCAGCCGGTTTCAATATTGATGCCCGAATCGTCGGCCGCACCGTGGCCAGTGACGGCCCACCCAGGCTGAGCCTGAGCCACGGTCAGGACGTCTTTGAGTACCAGGGATAACGATGAAATCCCCAAAGCGGCCGATCAACCTGTCCGATGAGGTTAAAGCCCTCATCGACCAGGGCCGCGAGGGAGAAGCCGGCAACCTGCTGAAGCAGACCCATCCATGGATGGACAGGAAAGAGGTTCTGCGGGCGGTGTTTGACTACCGGTTCGGTAATCGTAAACCCTGCTTTCAGGACGAGCTTGATCACAATGCTGAATCTGAGTCTGCCAGGGCCCCCCGAGAAGTCTGGACTGTGCCTTATGCATTGGTCAACCTGGGAGGTATCCTTGCCTTCATGTGGGCCCTGATCAATATCTTTATCCTGATCGCCAGCCTGATAATCCTGATCAATATTGAAGGTTATCGAGAGGCTGAATTCAGGGTGAACCGCACTTACTATGTATCTGATAGTGAGGATGGCGACAGCTGGGGAATTCGGGGTGAAATCGCTGGTCGTGAGCACGTATTAGCAGACCCTGCCCTGCTCCCCGCTGAAGAGCAAAACACCGGTTATTATCTGAAACAGCAATATCCGGCAGGTGCAGTCATCCGGGTTCTTTACAACCCTGATGTCACTGGAGATGCCTTCCAGAACAGATCCGTCAATGTGATTGCCTACAGTGCAGATCCAGCGGCGGCGGAAAAGCAACGGATATCTCACTGGTTTGTACGTTGTATGCTGCCATTTGTTGCCTTTGTGATAGCCTCCTGGATGATGCGCAAAACCACCACCGTTTACACCATCAAAAATTATGAAAAAAGCCACCATCAAAACTGACAGGGACTGGGAAAACGCCTGGTACGACACCAGCGCCACTGGTGGCCGTTTTGTGCGCCATGACTCGCTTTTTCGCAACTGGGTAACGCATGATGGCCAACCAGGCATTTCCGGCATCGGGGGATTCAAGGCAGAGCCCTGCCGCTACCATCTGTTTATCTCCCTGGCCTGCCCCTGGGCACATCGCACCCTGATGGTACGCACCCTGAAGCAGCTGGAGCATGTGATTTCCATCTCCAATACCCGGCCATATATGGGACCGGACAGCTGGTCTTTTGAACCTGAGCAGGGACGGGTTTTTTCCGCTGAAGGCGAAGACGATGAATATGTAGAGTATCTCTTTGAACTCTATCGCCTGGTGGATCCGGACTATGATGGTCGAGCCACAGTGCCAGTACTATGGGACAAGCACCGGCAGACTATCGTCAGCAATGAGTCTGCCGAAATTATGCGTATGCTCAATGGTGAATTCAACAATCTTATTCAGGATCCAGCCATCCGCGAACGCAACTTTTGTCCTGACCATTTACTGGAAGAGATCAACGCGCTGAACGACTGGATCTATCCCAATGTGAACAACGGGGTTTATCGTTCCGGGTTTGCCACCACCCAGGAAGCCTATGAAGAAGCTGTCATCCCTCTGTTCGACACTCTCGAACAACTGGAAGCCCGGCTCAGTGATCAGCGTTTTCTGCTGGGCGACAAACTGACAGAGGCCGATATCCGACTCTTTCCGACCCTGGTGCGCTTTGATTCCGTTTATGTCTCCCACTTCAAGTGCGCCTTGAAACGTATCGTCGACTTCCCCAGCCTCTGGGCCTACACCCGTGACATTTACCAGTTGCCCGGCATCAGTGATACCGTTGACCTGGATTACAACAAAGCCCACTACTATGGCAGCCATGACACGGTGAATCCGCACCTGATCGTTCCCATAGGCCCTCACCTGGATTTCAATGCCCCCCATAACAGGGAAAAGCTGGCCGACAATCCGGATCCATTCTGACAGGCGGCAGCACCAGGCGAGTCACTTGCCCCGCCTCACCTGTCACACTAAAATCCCGCCTCTTTCCGGTATAACCAACCTCCAGCGAAACGCTGCTTCATCAGACAAGCGATAAGATGTTCAAAGACTGGCACTACAACGCAGAAACTGCGATGACCCTGCTGCGCATGGCCGGTCCCATGGTGATATCCCAGGGTGCTTTCGCCCTGATGATTTTCACTGATCGGTGGTTCATGGCTCAGATCAGCCCAATGCACATGGCGGCTGCCATGGGGGGTGGTGTTGCCTGGTATTTCACTCTTTCGCTGTTCAACGGCATCCTGTCCTATGCCACTGCGCTCGTCGCCCAGTATTTCGGGGCCCATGAGTATGGCAAATGCGCCAGGGTGGTTACCCAGGGAACCATTATTTCCTTTGCCCTGCTGCCGTTGTTCATTGGTCTGACCTTTCTTGGCCGGGAAATGTTTGCTGCCATGGGGCATGAACAAGCCCAGGCACAGGAAGAAGTCACCTACTACACGATCATGACGTTGTTCAGCAGCCTGATGCTTGTGCGGACCTGTCTGTCGTGTTTCTTTTCCGGCATCGGCAAAACCCGCGTGGTCATGGTCTGTGATGTGGCCGGAGTGCTGTTCAACATACCATTAACCTGGATGCTGGTATTCGGCAAATTCGGCCTTCCGGCCATGGGAATTGCGGGCGCCGCCTGGGGCTCTATCCTCAGCATGATATTTTCCAGCGGCCTGTATCTGTACTGGTACCTGCGTCCCGGTTCACGAAGAAACTACGAGATTGCCAACTCCCTGGTTTTTGACCGGGGTATCTGCCGGCGATACCTGCGTCTGGGCTTCCCCTCGGGCATGGAGATGTTTCTCAACATTGCGGCATTCAATCTGTTCCTGCTCATGTTCCAGTCTTATGGCATCGCGGAAGCAGCATCGGCCACGATAGTGTTCAACTGGGACATTCTGTCCTTTGTCCCCCTGCTTGGGCTGAACATCGCCGTGATGAGCATGATTGGCCGCCACATCGGTGCCCGCGACATGAGTCGTACCAATGAAGTGACAACAGCTGGCACTATTCTGGGCGTCGGTTATTCCCTGGTCCTTGCCATCATTTTCGTGGTGATGCGCGAGCCCATGGTTGAGATTTTCATTTTTCACGATGAACAGGCTGAAGAGATACGTACACTTTCCCGTTTCATGATGCTGGGTTTGTCGTGCTATGTGCTCACCGAAGGAATACTGCAGGTGGCTGCAGGCGTGTTGCGAGGCGCGGGTGATACCCGTTGGATCATGTATGCCTCGGTTTCTCTGCACTGGGCCATGCTTGTTGCCCAGTATTTTGTCATCAAGGTGCTTGATTATGGTCCCAGGGTGTCCTGGATAGGCTTTGTCCTGATGGTGCTTGGCATTGGCGTTGTGTTCGTAGCCAGGCTCTGGAGCAACAAATGGCGCGACGAAACCAGGCTTGCATCAGTGATGGCTGAATAATCCCGGTCATCACATGAGCGGAATCCTCAGGACCACTATCACGCCTTCTTCCTCAATCAGGTTATCCGCCATAATAAAACCACCGTGAAAATCGGCAATCATTCGAGCGATATGCAACCCCATGCCCAGATGGGGCTGGCGTTTTTTTGATTCTGGTCGAACCGAGATCATGGAGTCGAAAATCCGGTCTTTCATGGTGTGATCCAGGTACGGCCCGGAATTGGCGACACTGACCACAGCTTCCCCATGATCCTCGTAGCAGGCCACTCTCACCGGCTTGTCAGGAAGGGAAAAATCAACTGCGTTCGCCACCACTTTGTCCATGAGCTGTGCAATGTAATCTGCATTGCCCATGACAGTCACCGGCGTAAGGGAGATTCTGCTTTCAATCACTACCTGTGGGTAAATCTGCTGATATTCCTGCACACAGGCATCAATCACCTTGGTGATATCCGTTTCCTCCTTGTCAGACGACTGGAGAATCTGCTCCAGCCTTGCCGCTTCACTCATATTTGTCAGGATCAGGTTCAGGCGGGTGATTCCTTCCTCGGCCCGCTGAATGTAGATTTTTGCATCATCTTCCTGGTTGACCATGTTGAGATTTTCCAGGGACGAGCGCACAACGGTTACCGGGGTTCGCAACTCATGAGAAAGTCTGGATGACATATTTTCCAGATAATTCGTGTATTGACTCAGCCGCTCCACGATACCGGCGAATGAGCGCGACAAGTCACCAATTTCATCGGCACTGCGGGACGGGACAATGGTGTTGGTGATACGCCCTGCCTCGTCGATGATTTTTTCCGCCTGGTTTCTCAATCCCAGAATCCGGCTCGACAAACCTGTGGCAAACAGGAACAGGGCTGCCATGGTAAGAATCAGGGTGGCCAGCATGGTATCAAACAGGGTTTCCAGCGCCTGGTTACGGAAAGTGCGAACCCCATTCATATTCTGGTCCACGATCACGGCTCCCAGGACTTCTCCGCCAGCCATAACCGGATAGGCAGCTTCAAGAATGCGGGTTTTACCATCAGCACCATCATTGGTCAGCGTGCGATAGCGGGTTGTTGCCTTTCCGGTCAGGGAAGGAATCAGGTGCTCGCTGTCTACCACCCCGCCCTGGTAAAGCTCATCTACAAAATCAGTGGTGGGCCTGGAAAGCAGGCGGTAATACATGGGATGGAGAATATTCTCCTCAAGCCAGGAAAGCAGCCCGCTGGAATCGGGTTCCTCTTCCGTCAAAATCAGTCCGGTTGCCGTCTGGATATCACCGACACTCAGCAGTACCCGCTGCCCCCGGTCCACCACCTGCACCCTGGAATTTGAGTGCCCCATGCCAGCCACAATCCGGTCAATTTCCGGTGTCGGCCTTCTCAGGCTACCAAGTTCCTGGGGAAGTTCCAGTCCGGAGGTGGCCACGATAGCAGACACCTGACGCTCGACAGGATCATCCACGTCATAAACCGCCAGCCCCAGGTTGGACCCAACCATATCCAGCGGCAGGCGCAATTCCACCTCGTAGCCTTCAGTGATACGGCTCCATCGACCTGTAATGCGCGGCTCGTATTCAAGACTGGAGAAATCCTCGATGTCGTAACCGATGCGGTAAGGATAAATAATCCGGTCATCGTAGGGCGCAATGACATAACGCTGAAAAATGCCGTCACGATTCACCAGCGAAAGCCGCAGCGAGTCACTGCGATCCACCCGCAGCCCATTACGATCCCGGTAGACGACCTGCTGATCCAGCACACGAAAATACAGGTAAAGCGATCGGTTATGCTCACCAAGCATCAAGCGGAAACTCAGAGGGTCGCCCTGGCCAGCCGCCTCTGGCCTCCCATAATTGGGTGCTGCCGGATTGGGAAGAAGACTGGACTCACGATAGTGCTGTTCATACTGCTGGTAGTCCCGCCAGTCCGATAATGTGCCGTCATCGACCTCCAAAGGATAGAAAACGGGATAGACGTACAGGTCCTCAGCACTCTCCCCACCCCCGGCACGACTGTAGCTGCTGTCATTGAACAGTTCCGGGCGCTCGCTCAGTGCAGTCGCCAGCGCCCTGGCAGTCCCAAGAACCGTTTGTTCCTGGCCACGGCTCAGGTATTGCTCCATTTCCAGGATGTACTTGTAGCCAAGCCAGGGAATCACCAGAAGCAGGCTGGAAAGCAGCACCAGCTTGAAGCGAATACTGAACAGAAATTTGAGAAAACCGGACATGGGCAAGCGTCAAAGATTCCAGCGGTAGCCCATGCCGTACACGGTATCGATGCTGTCGAAATCCGGGTCACTGTCGATGAATTTCTTGCGCATGCGCTTTACATGGGAGGTTATGGTGCTGTTATCCACAAAAATCTTCGACTCCTGCATCAAGGCATCACGGCTTTTTACATGCCCGGGAAATTTGACCAGGGCATGCAGCATCCAGAATTCCGTCACGGTCAACGGGATGGTTTGCTGTTTCCAGTGGACGGTCAGCCGGCTCAGGTCCATGACCAGATCGCCCCGTTCCAGCTGGTTTTCCGGTGATGCCGGCTGCCGCAGGGCATCCTGCCGGCGAAACAGGGTTGCTATTCGGGCTGTGAGGTGCGGGAGACTGATGTCCTTGGTCAGGTAATCATCGGCCCCCATACGCAGGCCGCTGACGGTATCGAAGTCATTGTCCCGGGCCGTCAGGAAAATGATGGGAAGTGTTGCCGACATACCACGCAGGGTTTGACACAGCAGAAAGCCGCCATCGATTTCATTCTCAAGACCAATGTCGATGATGGCCAGGTCGGGCAGTCGTGTGGCGAAAGCATCCTGCGCCTTGCGCCTGTTGGGATAGGTCAGGACCTCATAGCCCTGTTTGCGAAGGACATCAGCGTAATTCTCCCTGATGGCGGCCTCATCCTCCACGATGGCAATTCGTTTACTCATTCACGTTTCCCGGAGTTCATTCAGGCGTTCCTCTAACTGCCTGATTTTGATTGAGGATACCTGATTCATACGCTGGATAGCAGGGCTGCACCCCCGCAAAAAGCCGTTTGTCATTTTCTTGCCATAATTGATCAGCACCACGCCCTGATTGGCGCCCGTTAAAGGTAGAGAATGGCCGTTAAATAAGTGACCAGGTTAGACCAACCCCGTTACTTATTTTCAGGAGCGAGCAATGAGCAAGACCAGAAACCGTTTTTCCATCGTCACCACCACCATTCTGCTAGCAACCACTTTGACAGCAACAGGGACTGAAAATCCCCTTTCAGTGGCCGGTGAAGTGAATCACCAGGAATATGAAAGCGCCGGCGTGCTCGGTGGCGTGGTAGCAGGCGCCCTGCTTGCTGGCCCCATCGGTGCCGTTACCGCCGCTGCCTTTGGCGGTTGGGTAGGCAATCAGGCTGCCAGTGGCAGGGAAAATGTCCTGCTGACACAAGCATTGACGGAACAGCGCAGTGAATTATTGGCACTTCAGGCTGAATACCGGTCTCTTGAGGCCCGCTACCAGACAGCATCCAGGGAAACCGAAGCAGCCAGGGTCAGACAGGCCAGTTTTTCCTCCAAACCCGCCATCGCTGCTTGCTGCAGCGACAGTGAAATGTCCCTGCATTTCAAAACCAATTCAGCGGACCTCGAAACCCTTTATGACGCCAAACTGAAGACCTTCGCAGAACTTGTCAGGACGTTTCCTGACGCGGTGATCAGTGTCACTGGACATGCTGATCGCAGGGGTGAATCCGGCAGCAACCTGGCGCTGTCCCAGCGACGGGTGGATGCCGTCAAGAACCGGCTGAAGGGGCTGGGCGTCACGAATGCTTTTGTACAAAGCAGTGCCTTTGGCGAAAGCATGCCGCAAAGCGATGCTGACAGCCTGGAAAACAATTTCTTCGATCGCCGAGTTGTGGTCAAGGTGATTGCCTCCGGCAACAGCTACCTGACTCACACCAACGATTGATCCGTTAGGAGGGCATCATGCAAAACCTGCAACTGATTACAGGCAACAAGAATTACTCGCACTCGTCGCTCAGACCCTGGCTGCTCTTGCAGGAGTTTGGCATCCCCTTTACGGAAATTGCCATTGACCTGTTTCGTTCAGACGCCACGGAAAAACTCGGCCTGTATTCCCCCTCTCTGAAGGTTCCTGTGCTGATCCATGACCACATAAAGGTCTGGGATTCATTGCCAATCTGCGAATATATCTCTGAAACCTTTCTGGAAAATCGCGGCTGGCCAGCACACCAGAAAAAGAAAGCGGCGGCGCGATCGGTAGTGGCAGAAATTCACAGCGATTTCCAGCGCTTCAAGCAGGAATGGCCCATGAACTGCCACCTCAGGACCAGCATGCCGGTGGATGAAAAACTGGAGCAGGAAATTGCCCGCCTGGATGCCATTATGTATTGCTGCCGTCGCCATTATGGTGATGGCGGCGACTACCTGTTCGGCCAGTTCTCCATCGCAGATTGCTTCATGGCGCCAGTGGCCATCAGTCTCAGGACCTATGGTGCTGAGCTTAACTGGAAGAGCAATATGTACATGGACACCCTCTTTGACAACCCTGATCTCCAATGGTGGCTGGAACAGGCGCGCAGCGAAATGGACGCCATCCCTCTGGATAAAACGGGCTAGCAAACAGAATCTCACGAAGACCTTGAGCTGAGAAGCTTGGCCAGAACTGAAAATTCTGGCCTTTTTTTTGCCCCGGATTAATGCCGGGCAGCAATGGTGAACCCTGGACCGGTTTCATTCCACAGGCTGGGTTTCTCAATCGGGGTGAGGACTTGCTGAACCCTGATCCCGGGCTCCAGGAGCGGTGCAAACCTCTCGATCTGGTGAAAAGACGGGGCAAGCCACTGGTTGATGAGCGTAGGGTCATCCATTGGCAGCATCAGTGGCATGGATTTGGGGTGTATAGCCTCCCATTCCGGCACAGGCGGCAGGGTAATAATGGATGCACTGTGTATGATCTCACCTGTGGCCTTGCAAACCGTTTCCCGGTGCAAACCGCCAAAGGCAATAGCCTGATCCTCCAGCTCGATTTTATGGTAGGTTTTTTTATCGCCCTTCCCCTCAATAAAGGCAGTGGCCGGGATGATGCAGCGGGATTCCCGAAAGGGTTCATAGCCAACAGATCGGGGTATGTCGAGCTTGTCAGAGCGGGTGTTGAAGGTGGCGTATTTATAGTTGGGTTTACCGGTTTCTGCATCAATCAGCAGCCACCATGTGGCCGGAGTAACAACATTACGGTCCTTATCCCGATGTATGATCGAGATCCGGCTTCCGGGGGCCTTGTCACGGGCAAAGAGAATGTCGGCTTCATCCACATCGAGCTGCTCCAGCAGCTTCCTGGATTTCTTGTTTTTGAGAATCTGGAAACGCCCACACATGTGGCAAGTGTATGCCCAAACCCGGATACTGACTACAGGTAAAAAATCAGTCCACTTATCTTGATGTGGAACAATTGTGCAAAAGATGGTTTATTTACAGGGGGGCTCTTATACTCCGCAGCAGTCTCTTAAAGAGACAGATTTTTTCACAGATACCAGCCGTCCCGAAAAAAACCGGGTCTGTGGCGACACAACAAGAGTGAGAACTTTATGCGTGTAAGTTTTAGCAAATTATCCCTGCTTGCAGCCTGCAGCCTTGCCTGGTGCGGTACAGGTGCATACGCCGCAACTGATAATATTCCTGACCTTGATGGTGTCTGGACCTTCGGCAACTGCGGTGGCGGCGGCGCTTTTAACATCCGCTGCATGGTGCTTGAGGAAAATGATGAATTGCTGACCGACAGGGCCATTGCCTACCGGGATGCCATTGATGAAATTGCCCAGCCCAAGTATGACTGTGCCCCCATGCCAATTCCGCACATGTATACAGACCCTTACTCCTACAAGATTGAGCAACTGGATGACCGGGTGCTTATCTATTACGGCAAGGATGATGTGGTTCGCACCATATGGCTCGAAGGGCACGGCCATCCCACGCCCAAAATGAATGAGTTTTTCTATTTTGGCTACGCCAGCGGCCGCTATGAAGATGGCGCCCTTGTCGTCACGACCGACCGCTTTACATTTGATCCCCAGGGCCTGAATGCAGACTTCCGCATCCCTTCTTCCACGCAGAAACAGGTTACCGAACGTTTTTCAAAGGATGGCGATACCCTGGTGCTGGAAGTCTCAACCATAGACACCTTCTTTCTGAAAGAGCCCTGGACATTCCGGGTCACCTCCCAGCCTGATAGCCGGGCCTGGGAAGGTTCCTGGGAATGCGACCTGGAAGCCTCACGCCAGATCCTCAAACTGATGCCACCCATGTATCCGAATGACCCGGCGGTCAAACGGGTAGACTACCGATGAATTGCAGGAGCATTCACATGAAATCCATCAAACTGGTTCCAGCCCTACTGTCCTTTGTTGCCTTGGTGAGCACAACAGTTTATGCCCACCACAGCACCCGTGGGATATACCATGACGACCAGATCAAGGAAGTCACCGGTGTGGTCAAGGCCTGGCGCTTCATCAACCCCCATCCCTATCTGACCATTGATGTGGAAGAGGATGGTGAAATACGTGAATATGATGTGAGTTTTGGCGGTGCTGCCGTTGTGCATCTTCAGCGCCGCGGTTATACCGATGCCACATTCAGCGTTGGTGAAACCATTATCGTGGCGGGCCACCCTGCAAGAGCAGCCGGCGTATACGGCTTGCTGATCGAAGGCCAGGTTGGCGATCCCAAACGGGAAGATGGCTCACCGGTGGTACAGGCTGGTGGCTCGATGTTCTGAGTCTTTCCAGGAAACACAAGAAACCCGACATAACGTCGGGTTTTTTGTTGGTGACAGAAAAAAGGGCTGCATGCAGCACCCGGAGTGATGGTTGGACACTGCAGCACAAGTCTCGCGAATACATGGCATATGGCAATCACTGCTGATTGCCCCCGGTACAACCCATGTAATCAAGTCATTTACAAGACCCTTTATGGATTTGGTGATCCCCTCCTTTATCCGGTCACAACCACCCCCTCCCGGTACATTTTTTAATCATTTTTGTGACTGTTAATCACTCATGAATATCCTTAATTTTCAATCGGTTAACAGCTTTCATGGGATTTCAATCCTCTTCAGAAGCATTCAGTACAGTTTTTCGTGAATAAAATACTATCCATGGCATTGCCCTTACGGTCCTAAGATGCGATTATTTCGTAGAAGAGTTGCAAAAAAAGACTGATTTTTTATAACCCGAAAATAAGGAGGGGAAAAAGCAAGGGCATTATCCTTATCAAAATAATATCTTTATAAATCAATTAGATATCAACAAAAAGTAGAGGCAAGCAAATGGGGTATTCTCAATCCTATAAACTCAAAACCAGATCCAAGCTGGCTATTTCGATAGCAGCAGCCGTAGGGATGGCTGCTGGTTTCGGCAATGCCGCCCTGGCTCAGGACGAATCCATTGAAGAAGTGGTCGTCACAGGTTCCCGTATCGTGCGACGCGACTTCGAATCCAACAGCCCAATCCGCACCATCGACGCGGCCCAGTTCGAGGAGCAAAGCGGTCTTAACATCGAGTCATATCTGAACCAGCTGCCGGATTACAACCCGGCCAACTCGCCCGTAACCACGGAAAAAGAAATCAATGCCACACCAGTGAATACGCTGGGTATTGCCTCTGTCTCCATGCGTGGTTTCGGTCCCAACAGAAACCTGGTACTGATTGATGGCAAACGTATGGTGCCAACCAACGCGCTGATGGTGACCGACATCAATGCCATCCCGTCAGCATTGATCCAGCGTGTTGAAACCATTACCGGTGGTGCATCAGCGGTATACGGTGCCGATGCGGTGAGTGGTGTGACCAACTTTATTATGCGTAAGGATTTCGAGGGTCTGGAATTCGACACCCAGTACGGCATCACCGACGCTGGTGGCGGTGAAGAGGCCCGTATATCGGGCATCATGGGCACCGATGTTTTCGACGGCCGCGGCAATATCACGGTGGGGTTCGAATATTACGATCGCAAGGAAGCCCTTGAAATCGATCGTAGCTTCTATACTGATTCCTGGAGCGACCCTACTGTCCCTGGCGAGCTGTTCCAGCAGGGATTCAATGGTATGACCGTAGCCTTCAACCGGGCTAACGATGTTACCATGGATGCCCTCTTCTCTGACCGGCCTGCCGGCACCGGCTTCCGCAACGTGGGGTCGGGTTTTGTCGCTCGCTACCGGTTCAATCCGGATGGCACCTTATGGCCCGTAGTCGGCGACAATCTCAGCTTAACCAATGGCGTAGTCGATGGTGTGGAATATGCCCCTTATACCGTTCTTGATGGTACGACGCTGGACCCGAACGATACCGCGGACGTCCTCAAGTGGAATACACAGGACGCCATTGTCAGTGCACCACAGAATCGCTGGTCCTTCTTTACCCGGAGCACTTTCGAAATCACGGAAGGCGTTGAGTTTTT